>DUCH01000038.1:0-4811 GCA_012959865.1 Myxococcales bacterium
CCGTTCCCCGTGTACATGATGTGATCGAAGCGCTGCTCAAGAAGCGCAGACGTTTCGGGGACACCCCCCTCGACCAACGCGATAGCGTCGGTATCGATATATTTCGGCAACCGCTCCGCGAGCACCGCCGAGGTGTGCGCGGTGACTTCACTGGGCTTCAAAACAACAGCGTTGCCCGCCGCGATTGCGCCCACGAGAGGCGAAAGCAGCAAACCCACTGGGTAGTTCCAGGGGGCGATGATCAATACGACGCCCAGCGGATCGCGAACAACGAACGACTTGCCCATCAGGGGGATCATTCCGGCGCCCTGGGGCCGAGTCCATTTTTTGAGGTTTTTCAGCGCGATCTTGGCCTCAATCGTAATCTGGCCGACGTCTGCGGCGCGCGCCTCCAACTCGGGCTTGCCCATATCGGCCTGCAGGGCTTCCACCAGAGCGTCGCTGTTCTCCTTGGCAAAGCGAATCAGCGCCTCCAGTTGTGCTCGCCGCCATTCCAGTGGCTTTGTCTTGCCCGAGTCGAATGTCCTCCGCAACTTCGCAACGAGGGGAGCAATCTCCTCGATGGGTGACGTCGGGACAGGTGCCAAGTGAACAGCGGTTGCGCTCATTTTGAACTCCTTTGCGGTTCGGATTTTCCTGCTCGAGTTTGGAATCTTGTCCAAAGCGGGCATGCGAAGGCCCGTTCTTCACTGCGGGCCACAGGCGCCGGTCCTCGAATCGCCGGGCCCTGCAAGCTAGTGAATCGGCATACTGAATTCCAACCAAAGGAAGCGCGCTCCTCGAGCGCCGGCTCTGCTTGGCGCTGGCGATCGAGCCGCCCGAGGGCTAATCGAGATCGCTCGCTTTGTGGCGCTCGGGGACGCGCTCTTCTTCGGGCCCCCATGCCTTATTGACACGCCGACCGCGCTGGACGGCCGGACGCTTTTCGATTTCCGTCGCCCAGCGGACGACGTTCGCATACGATTTGGCCTCGAGAAACTCTTCGGCCTCGTAGACGTTGTTCAGCACCAGGCCGCCGTACCAGGGATAGACCGCCATATCGGCAATCGTGTACTCGTCGCCGCCCAGGAACTGGCGCTCGGCCAAGTTCTGGTCGAGAACGTCGAGCTGGCGCTTCACCTCCATTGCAAATCGATTGATCGGATACTCGAGTTTCTCGGGCGCGTAGGCGTAGAAGTGTCCGAACCCCCCACCCAGGAAAGGAGTGCTGCCCATCTGCCAGAAAAGCCAGGACAGGCATTCGGCCCGGGCGGAGGCCTCTGTGGGTAGAAATGCGTCGAACTTTTCGGCCAGGTAGACCAAGATCGCCCCGGACTCGAAAACCCGGGTCGGGGGCGAAGTGCCATGGTCGACCAATGCGGGAATCTTTGAGTTCGGATTGGCCGCAACGAAGCCGCTCCCGAACTGCTCGCCCTCGCCGATATTGATCAGGTAGGCGTCGTATTCAGCACCCTCGTGGCCCAAGGCCAGTAACTCTTCCAGCAGCACCGTGACCTTCACACCATTCGGCGTCGCAAGGGAATACAGTTGAAGCGCGTGCTCCCCCACCGCAAGTGCCTTGTCGTGGGTGGACCCTGCGATGGGGCGGTTGATCTTGGCGAATCGCCCGCCGCTCTCGGTATCCCATTTCCAGATTTTCGGCGGCGTATACGAAGCGGATTCGGTCATTGTGCCCTCTTTTTTTTGATGCCTTGGTCATCGCGCGCGCGGGATGAGCGACCGATCGGTCTCGCTCCGATTTCTCCCCGGCTATTCCCCACCTTCTCCCAATCTTCTCCCCACCTACTGCTCACCTGTTCCCCACCCACTGCCCTCTGCCTCGCTGCTACGGAGGGGGCGACCGGCGGAGGGCCTCTCTCCAGCTCAGCGCACAGCCCAGCATAGCGAGGAGCAGGGCCAGAACCAGACGGGGATCCCCCAGCTGAACCCACGGATCGATCGGGAAGGCGATGGTTTTGCGCATGGCCGCGACCTTGAACGCATGGGATCCTCGAAACGCCGGGTTCGAAGAAATTTCGAGCATGTCGCGCCGACTCCGATACCGCATGCCTGCGCCCCGGGTCCAGTGCTCCATACCTTCCGCGTTCATAATGTCCATGGCCGCGTTCGCCGCCTGGCCGTAGATCACCGGATGCGACGCTCGAGACAGGAGCGCCGGAAACATGTACTCCATGTACTTTCCGAGCACCTCGTCGCTACTGTCGCCGGGCCCGACCCCTTCTATTTGCAGGGGTTTTTCGTACATGTCGATGACATTGATCATCACGAAGTCGTCGCCGGTATCCTCTTCCATGAACTTGCGCACGAGGGCCAATCGCTCGGGCGAAAGCGTCGACTCGCTGCTTTCGAACTTCGCCATGTAGTCGCTGATCTCCGCATCGGTGAGCGGCCCCTCGAACGAGGTATACCAGCCAAAGAAAGCCACATAGAGCCCGATCAAGACCAGCCAGATCCATCGTGTTCTCGTCACGTTCGTTGCCTCCAATTCTGTTCGGTGGTGCCCCTGGAGCGTTGACTGCCCCCCAGCCGACCCCACCGGGGACGAGCCGTCGACGCATCGGGATTCGCTCCCGCGGCGAGTATTGCGAGTCCCGTCGATTTTTTCATCGGCCGGGCGCTTGCTTGTGCCCCTCAGGCACCCGGACGAGGGCCTTTGGCCGCGTTTTCAATTTTCCTGAGAGTCTCTTTTGCGCCCTCAATATTCCGCAGCCGCTGGCTCGCTTCCAGGGCGCGGCGCGCCAGCCAGCGGGGGCGACCCGAGTGAGGGAGTTTCCAAAACAACCGTTCCAAACTCGCCCACCCGTAATCGTCCATACCCGCCCGGCCCGCCGCGTCGGCCCGTATGATCAGGTCGGTCACATCCCGATTGCGGGCGATCAAAATGTCCACGAGATCCACCGCCTCGGCGGCCAAGATCGGATCTCCCGCACTCAGGCGCCAGTGGATACGAAGGCGCGCCGCTTCGGTGAAGAGCAGACTGCCCGGAGACCACTCGGCCAACGCGTCGTCAAGCGATCGCAGCTCGGCCCAATCGCCCCTTGCCCCCGCGGCTCGGCCTCTAACGACGGCCGCGACCGCCGGCTCCAGGGATCGCGTATGCGCAGACTCGGGCTCCACCAAGGCCAATCCGGCAAGGGCGCCCCGATGCTCCCCCTCGAGTTCAAGCGCTTGGAGGAAGTGACGCCGGGCGCGGTCGAGATCCTTCGCATTCAGCCTCACCCAACCGAGGGCGCTCTGGGAATCGGCCCCCTTCAGTTCTGCAGCCAGTTTCTGGGCTCGCCCCGGCTGGCCGCGCAACAAGAGCCTCCGAATCAACAGGTCGGAGTTCATCTCGGCCCGGCCCTCGCGCAACCACTTCGACGCTGGGTCGTATTCCATCAAGGCGCCGCGGATCGATTTTTTGTTGTCCTTGATCCGGCCGAACTTCATCGAGGCCCAGGCTAGACGATTGTGATCGTCGGTAATACGCGGGCTCGCCCCTGCGAACGAACGCACGTCGTCCTCGCTCAACCGGATTGCCGAAGCAATGTCCTCAACGGTGTGCACGCCCACCCCCGCCAGGCCCTCACGCCCGACCGCCAGCGCCACTTCGGCCGTCTCCAGCAACGGGAGAGGCTCCTGTGAGGCTAGAAAAAGCAGGACTCCCCCACCGGGCTGAATCACGACAAGATGCTGGAAGACATCGGACAGGGTGCCCACCAGACCCCGGAGCAACTCGACATCGACAAAGCCCAAACCCATCCACTGAACGAACACTCCGTCGGGCGTCAAGCGGTCCGCCACCATGGAAAAAAATTCTTGCGTGTAGAGATGCGACGCACCCGAAGTCCACGGGTGGGAGGGCTGGGAGATGATGGCTCCGTAGTTCTGACTGCTCAAGGTCAGGGCTCCCCGCGCGTCCCCGGCCCGAATTCGAAGACGCGGGTCTTCGAGCGGAGCCCCCCCGGTTCGATCGGCACCCACCCGCCGATTCGCCTCGATCACCTCGGGCTCGAGTTCGATCAAATCGATCTCTTCGACGCTATCGGGCACAGCGGCCAGGGTATTGCCGCCGCCCAGGCCGATCACCAGAACCCGCTTCGTCTCGGGCCGGGCGAGCGCCGGAAGTAGGGCAAGCCAGCGGGCTTCGTGGAATCGATCGGGCGGGGCAGCGGGTCCTTCGATGGAGGCCTCGGGCAGACCGTTGGTGGCCAGCCTTCGGTCATAGGGGGTGCGCACAAGGGTCACGGTCGCCGAGCGGCCGACGCCAAGAAATTCGAGCTCACCCGCGAAACGTTTCCCCGTCATCGCCGACCGAGACAACAGATCCAACGGCGGCCCAGGGCGCACGACGAAAAACAACGCCGCGGCGATCGCTGCGGCGACGGCGCAAGGTCGGGCGACTCGCCCCGGGCACAGCAGCCCTGCGGCGGCCGCCGCCAAGCCCAGGTTGATCCACACCCCGGTGGCCAGGGTGCCTTCGAAGCCCAGAAGCGGAAGCAGAAAAAAGCCGGCACCAATCGAGCCAAGGATCGAACCCAGTGTATTCCACGCGTAGACGCGAGCGCTGGCGGGAGCGGCGTCTTCCGCCCCCGTGGCGAGGATTCGCACCGCGAAAGGAAACGTGGCCCCGATGCACAGCGTAGTCGGAAGGAGCACCGCCACGGCAATCGCGGCTCCTCCGGCCAGATTCGACAGGCCCGCCCCCAGCGCGTCCGCCAGATTCGGAATCCAGTCCGCCAGCCCAAAGCTCAAAGCCGCAAAGAACGCTGTTCCGAGCTGAGCCACGGAAAAGCCGAGAGCAGCGCGTGGCAAGGTTTGGGCGATACGTG
>DUCH01000038.1:4848-8069 GCA_012959865.1 Myxococcales bacterium
AATGCGATGCCCAGGAGAAAACTGGCGAGCATCGAGGCGAAGGCCGCGGTACTCCCACCCAGCACGTACCCGAGGATGCGGACCCACAAGACCTCGTAGCCGAAGGAAACCATGCCCGAAAGCATGATCAGCGGGAGAATGCGACGCCCGAGAGCTGGGCGCCCAGGCCGGCCGGACTCGCTTGCATTCGCTCCCGAGGCGAGGGGCGGCGAAACCCGGGAGAGGGCTGAGGCCGCGAGAAAGACCAGGCCGTTTGCAGCGGCGCCCCAGTAGATCGTCTGGCGCAGCCCAAATTCCGGGAGCAGAAAAAATGCGGCGGACAGGGTGCCCGCGATAGCACCTGCGGTATTGACTCCATACAGGACTCCGATGCGGGGACCGATTTCTTCCTCCCGGCGGATCGCGTGCCGGGCCAGGAGCGGGAGGGTCGCACCCATCAAAGTCGTGCACGGAAGCAGAACCACGAAAGTCCCGCCCAGATGGAAGAGTGCGGAGAAGAGCCCCACTTCTTCGGGTGTGGCCTCGATCCCGCCGAGCCAGGCCACGTAGATTTCGCTGAGGATCCGGATCAACCCGGGCACCGCGAGCGCTCCGAGTGCGATGCCGAGTTCGAGCAGACCGTAAGCCAGGATGGGCCGCCGAATCCTCGGAGCCCAGCGCGAGATCACCGCCGCGCCCAGAGCCAGGCCCGCCATATAGGCGGCCAGCACCGCCGAAACCGCCAGCTCGGAAGTTCCGAACACCGACGCCAGTTCCCGGGTCCAAGCGGTTTCGTAGAGGAGCGCCGCAAAACCCGAGACGAAGAAGCACAACTGGAGAAGCAAAAAATGCGGGTCCATGCGTCCCATTCAACGGCCTCGGGGTGAGGCCGGGCGCGATGCTACCACGCCCCCCTGATCGAGGGAGACCCCCAGGCGCGCTCCACGGGTGACCCGGCTACCCTGCTTCCATGGGGAGCGGCGGGGAGATAGAAACGGAGCCGGCAGCCGTGGGCAAGCGCCGGGCGCGAGATTCGTCGAGCACGCGGGGCCTCCCCATCGGGCTCGCCGTTCTCGCCATCGCTCTGGCGAGTTTCGCGGTCTACGGCCAGATTCTGGACCACGAGTTCGTCGACTACGACGACTACATCTATTTCATCGACGAACCGGATTTGGACGGCCGAATCGAAATCGCCGATCTGGTCTCGGCATTCGCAAACACCCACCAGGCCAATTGGTCCCCCGTGACCACGCTCAGCATCCTCTTGGGCGACGCCCTCCACGGTCCCGATTCTGCCGCGCACCTGCTCACCAATTGGGCGCTGCACTTTCTGGGCTCCTCGCTGCTCTTCCTGGCCTTGCTGCGAATGACCGGCATGCTGCTTCCCAGCGTCTGGGTGGCGCTGGTATTTGCCCTGCACCCCCTCCATGTCGAATCCGTCGCCTGGGCGTCCGAGCGGAAGGACGTTCTCGCGGGCGTGTTCTGGATGGCCTGCCTGCTCGCCTACGCGCGCTATAGCGAGCGCCCAAGCCCCGCGTATCGGGCGGCCTTCGTCGCCCTGGGGCTCCTCGCCGCCCTCGCGAAGCCGACGGCGGTGACCCTCCCCATCAGCCTGCTCCTGCTCGACTACTGGCCCCTGGGCCGCCTCACCCGCTGGGCGGAACTGCCGGCGCGCTTGCGCGAGAAATGGCCGCTCTTCGCGGTCGCCTGCCTCGTCGGGATGCTGACCCTGCTGGCTCAGGAAGACGCGGGCGCGAATCGCAGCGCGCTTCTGCCCTTGGGCCAGCGCGTGATGAACGCGGGTCTCAGCTACTGGACCTATCTCGTCCAGACGATCTGGCCCCAGAATTTGAGCATCTTCTACCCCTATCCGAGCCCCGAAATCCTCTCGGGCTGGAGACCCTGGGCGGCTTGGCTGGTCGGGCTCGTCCTGACGGCGGCCGCGCTCCGATCCGCCCCTCGAAGGCCCTACCTCGCCATGGGGTGGTTCTGGTTCGTCCTGATGCTGGCGCCGATGATCGGCCTGATCCAGGTCGGCGGCCAGGCGCACGCCGACCGATACATGTATGTCCCCATGGTGGGCCTCCTGGTCGCAACGGCCTGGGGGTCGACCGACTGGGCCCGGGAGCGCGCGGGGAACCTCGCCACCCGGGGGCTGGCCGCGCTTGCGCTGGTCAGCGTGATCGCCCTGGGCGCCGTGGCATGGCGACAGGCGGGGTATTGGCGCAATAGCGTTTCGCTCTTCGAGCGGGCCATCGCGGTCACCGGCCCGAACTCCATTCCACACCGATTCCTCGGGGTGGCCTATTGGACCTTGGGCAATCGCCCGAAGGGCGAAGAGCACTTGCGGGCTGCGGTGGCCATCAGTCCGCGTTGGGAGGGAGCCCGCTTGGCGCTGGCGGATGCGCTCAATCAGACGGGCCGGCACCGGGAAGCCCAAGAACTCCTGCACGCGAGCCGGGCCATGGGCTTCTCAAGCGCGGCCCTCCATGCGGGCCTCGGGATCGCCGCCCAAGGGCTTGGGGACGACACGACCGCGGCGCTCGAGTATCGCCGCGCACTGGTGGGCGGGCTTGAGGATTGGGAAGTCAAGAACAACCTTGCCTGGCTGCTCGCGACGACACCGATCCAGAAACTGCGCGACCCCGAATCCGCCCTGAGTCTGGCTCGCCAAGCCCTTACCCTGGCGCCCGGCAACCCCCAGGTTATCGAGACCCTGGCGGCCGCCCAGAGAGCGGCGGCGGCGGCGCGTTGAATCGCCAAGAGCCGCCTGCTGGCGGGATCGGGGCTGGGCCAGGGCCAGAGCTACTAATAGGAAGCAGCGGAACAAGCAAGAACAAGCACAGGGCGCGCGACGGACCCGAACCCAACGCCCGTAGAATCAGGAATCGAGCTCACCGAGAGGGCGGTCCACCAGAGATTCCCAATTGGTGAGAACGAGAATATCCCAGGAATCTTCGACGACCTCCATTCCGCCCATCAGGCCAAAAACGGACGCTGGGATCATCAGCCCCGCTCCCGCGACCACCGCCGCCGCATCGAGCGGGCGAAGGATGAGGACATCGAAGGCTTTGTCGAAGGCCTTGCTGAACTCGGCTGTGTACGCCGAGCTGGTCTGATTGCTGTCGTCGGCGGCCGCAGCCTCATCGGCGCTCGCCGAATAGACCGGCGCAGCGGCGACGGCCATGACGAACCCCGCGGCCAATACGATTTTTCTCAATTGGGTCAACACGGTTGCGTTC
>DUCH01000039.1 GCA_012959865.1 Myxococcales bacterium
AATTCTATTCATCTTGGACCTTCACGCGGGCCCTGCCCGAGACGATTAAGATTTCGAGATCAAACGAAGGGTATTCCAGCCCCGGCGTTCCCAACTGGATTGATTTGCGGCCTCTACAGGGGGCGATTGACACGCTGACGATCTTAGCATTCCTCCTTGGTGATGTTCCAACAAGGCTAGCTCGCCCCGCCTTTTGCGAACAGTTTCACGAACGCGACACGATTTCGCTCAATCCCAGTCCTTTCGACGGGAACGGGACGCAACCGATTGCGGAGCCTTCCCTACTCATGCTCTCACCGCACCAAGTGCCGACTGTGCGCCACTGAATCTCCCACATCGTCCAAATCAGGGTATTATCGCGATATGCTGAGGTGGGAGGACGCCGCGAGCTTGTGATGAACCTGGGTCAGACTGCTTATCGCTTCGAGTTGAACAAATCGGCTCAAACTATGACTGTATTCGCCTGTGTAATCGGAAGCTCAACCCGATGAGAACCTTGATCGACGGAGCTTGGGAAAATTCCTCTCTGGACTTTCATCGATCGCCGTCCAACGCCCGTATCCAGGTGATGGCCTTCGCCAATCTGGAGCCCGTCGTAGGGATGTACTTCATTCTTCCAAGAAGCACGAACTTGGTCTGGAACTACATTCGAGAAGTTGGCCCAATCGAAACATGGCGAAAAGTCACGTCTCGTTTGCAGGAACGCAATCGCAACAAAAAATATCAATCATTCGGTGTTGGGAAGATTACATCCTGCGACCCTGGAGGAAACTTCTCTCCCGGCGAGAATGTGCTCTTTCTCGCACCCGCTTCACCTCAATGTGTGGAACGGGTAGTGCTCCCCGAGGCGCTGATCGCGAAGGCGGACGAACTCGAAATTCAGACGGCAAAGAGCAAAGGATTGCTTTATCTCGCCGAGCCACGCATAACGGTCGTCGAAAGCAAATGGTGGTCAAGGGTTCGCAGATGGAGCGAGCATTCAGGCCAATTGCTTAGGCCTGAAGACGTGGCGCCGATTGCACAGGAGTTGCATCGCTTGGCTAGAGAAGTCGACTGGAGCGCGGCCCACGAGCTCTTGGCTGAAGCACCTACTCCCGTACGGGAAATTTATTCCACATTGGGCACATTCGTGGCTCCGAGGGGAAAGCGAAAGAGAGCTGTCCTGTTCGGGTACGGGCACTACGCGAAAACCAACATCGTTCCGAATGTTCGGAAATATCTCGACATTGAGTCCGTACATGAGATTGACCCCATCCAAGTACCAAAAAATTGGGGGAAATTACCTAGCTGGGATTCTTCGCCCGGCCCCAGAGCAACAGAAGACTTCGACGTCTACTTTCTTGCGGGCTACCACCACACCCACGCACCCTTGGCGGCTGTTGCGCTCGCAAAGGGAGCCTACGCTGTTGCGGAGAAACCAATCGCTGTCGACGAAGGCCAACTGCAGGAACTTCTTGAGGCAATGGAGCACGCTCGGGGCGGCCTGTTCTCGTGCTTTCACAAAAGATACTCGCCCTTGAACAAGATCGCGCTAGAGGATCTCGACCATCGCCCGGGAAAACCGATCAATTACAATTGCATCGTCTACGAGGTTCCGCTTCCGGAGATGCACTGGTACCGTTGGCCGAATTCTAAGAGCAGACTCATTTCCAATGGCTGCCATTGGATCGACCATTTTTTACACCTGAACGACTACTGCGAAGTGGCATCTACACTGGTGGGATCGGGTAGCGACGGCACGATCAACTGTTCGGTCGGGCTCACGAACGGTGCCTACTTCACAATGGTCCTCACCGACACAGGGAGTCAACGCATCGGACTTCAGGAATATGTGGAGCTCCGTAGCGAAGGTGTGACCGTCAAGATTACGAACAGCTCTCACTATATTTCCGAAAATCGGCTGCGCGTTCTCCGACGCAAGCGAGTCAAGAAAACAGTTTCTTACAAGCTCATGTACCGTTCGATCGCGGCACAGATCGCGGACGGAAAGCCCGGAGACTCGATCGATTCTGTTCGAGTTTCAAGTCAACTGATCCTTGAACTCGAGGACCTCTTGCTTGAAGAATCGCAAGGGAACAAGGATCTCCTTTAGGCGGACTCCCTCGGCGGACTCCCTCGGCAGCCCCCGGCAGGCTCATTCGCGCTCACTGCCGAACGCGAATGAGCAGCCGAGAGAAGTCGCAATCAGGGCCCAGAGAAGCGACGTTGCTCCATACTCGCTTCCTTCGGGTTGTAGTCCATGGCACCATCTTCTGACCACTTCGAAAGCTCAGCACGTCCCACAACAAACCAGTGAACCTCATCGGGGCCGTCTGCTAGGCGAAGGGTGCGTTGGCCTGCATACATGTCAGCAAGCGGTGTCCAGTCCGAGACCCCCGTGGCCCCGTGAATCTGAATCGCTTCGTCAATGATTTTACATACCCGCACCGGAACCATGGCCTTGACGGCGCTCACCCAGACGCGAGCTTGGACATTGCCGAGAACATCCATTGCCTTCGCGGCCTTGAGGACCATCATTCTCATGGCTTCGATATCGATCCGAGCCTTCGCGATAGTCTCTACATTCTTCCCGAGTTGGGCGATGGGCTTCCCGAATGCCTTGCGGGAGATCCCACGCTTGCACATCATTTCAATCGCCCTTTCTGCTGCGCCGATCGATCGCATGCAGTGATGGATCCGGCCCGGGCCCAGTCGTACTTGCGAAATTTCGAAGCCGCGTCCTTCGCCGAGCAAAATATTCTCCTTCGGGACTCGGCAATTGTCGAAGCGAATATGCATATGACCATGAGGCGCATCGTCTTTGCCAAACACAGACATGGGTCCCAGGATTTCAAATCCCTCGGCGTCCGTAGGGACAAGAATCTGCGACTGGCGGGTGTGAGGGGGACCATCAGGGTCCGTTTGCACCATCACGATCATGATCTTGCAGCGCGGATCGCCGGCGCCGGAGATGTAATACTTTTCGCCGTTGATCACCCACTCATCGCCTTCAAGACGAGCCTGGCATGCAATATTCTTTGCATCCGAGGAGGCTATGTCCGGCTCTGTCATCGCGTAGGCTGATCTTATTTCACCATTCAGAAGAGGCTCAAGCCATTTCTTCTTTTGATCTTCCGTACCCACGCGCTCGAGAACTTCCATATTGCCCGTATCCGGCGCAGCGCAATTTAGGCACTCCGATGCAAGGGGGTTCTTACCCAACTCGGTGGCAATGTACGCATAGTCCAGATTGGAAAGTCCCTGCCCCGTAGCATCATCGGGCAAAAAGAAATTCCACAATCCCTGGGCCTTAGCCTTGGCCTTTACACTATCGAGCAACTCGAGTTGCCCCGGCGCCCACGACCAGCGGTCTTCGCGATCCTCTCCGAGCCGGAAAAATTCAGCAGTGATCGGCCGAACTTCATCCCGGATGAAGGCTTTAACTTTTTCGAAGAGTGGTTTTGCTTCCTCGGACATCCGCAAGTCGAACATCTCATCAATGGTCTCGAGACCGGCCATGGCGTGCTCCTTAGTATTGGCAATAGGGGTTGGGGGTGATTGGGCTGCTGGGCATACACGGGAAAACGCTGGGGCTAGTCCGTACTCGTCGAGTTTGTTTTCAACGCTCAACGCCTAACGCCTAACGCACCGCGATCGTTTATTTTAATGCGCATGCATGATAACATCCGAGACGCCGAGTGCCACTCCCGGAACCCCGGAGAAACGGAATGCCGCGCAACGCCGACGAAACGCGTGCTCAACTGATCCGCACTGCTGAACGGCTCTTCGCCGAAAAAGGTGTCAACGCCGTTTCGTCCCGGGAGATCAACCGCGAAGCCGAGCAACGCAACGCCACCGCACTCCAGTATCACTTTGAAAACCGCCAGGGCCTGATCCGGGCCATCTTGAAAAAACACGAATCGACCATCGACCAGAGCCGAAACCAGTTCCTTGACGAAATCGAAACGTCGGGACTATACGGACTGGATCGCTTCTCTGCCGCACTGGTGCTCCCGACAGCCGAGAAGCTTTCGGATCGCGAGGGCGGGCGCTTTTATCTCCGCATCGCCGCACAGCTCGTCAATAGCTACAGGCCGCGAGTGGATCCCATCGAATACGCCAGCGCCTCTGCCAGCCTGAACCGCTGGAGAGCAATGGTCGAACCCGAAATGTCGCCGCTTGCTGTCGATACGCTTCACAGCCGCTTTACTGCCACGCGAATCATGTTTATCGAACTCGCCCGGCGCGCAGAAAGTCCGCGACGCCGGAACGACAGACTCTTTACGAGCCATCTCATCGACCTGGTGACCGCCATTCTTGGCGCCCCGATTTCCGCCAAGACTGCCGCGCTCCTCAAGGAGCGTGCCGACGGTTAGGTGCTCACCGCCCCGTTATTAAAGGCGAGCGAGCGAGGCAGCACGCTTCGGAATCTCCAAGTTAGGCAATCCGATGTCCGTTTCTCGGCGAACTGAGCGACGGTGCCGCGACAATTCCAATCCCTAGGACATGTCCTCGCGGCGGCCCCTGGGCGGAAAACAGCGCTCTGGGTTCTCTTCAGAAAACAGCGGTTTTCAAAAACCACCCGTTCAATCCAGAACGATCAGAACCCGGCCGTATGTCTCTCGATCGCGCAGCCTCGTGATCGCCGCAGGCAAATCGTTGAAGTCGGCGATTTCTCCGATCACCGGTTTGACCTTCCCTTCACGAACCCTCTGAACGATTTCGGCCATGATTTTCGTTCCCAGAGCATCGGAGCAAAAATTCCAACCCATCGCCTTTTTCATGACTGGAACAACCGATTCGCTCGCGTAGGCGAGCAAGACCCCGCAAATTTTTAGATTACCAGTCGAAATGCGGCGTGGAACGATCAATTTTTCGTCGGCAAATTTTTTATCCGAAGCGAATCCCATCATCAGGTATCGACCGTTGTACGCGGTGCAATCCATAGATTCGGCCATCACCGCCTCGCCCACGCCATCAAAAACAACGTCTACACCCACCATGTCAGTCTCCTCCAAGACGATTGCCTTGAAATCTTCCGTGGAGTAGTTGATGGCGACATCGGCACCCAGGTCAAGGCACATCTGGACTTTTTCTTTGCTTCCCGCCGTGGCAAATACCCTGGCTCCCAAACTCTTCGCCAGTTGAATCGCCGCAGACCCGGCCCCCCCGGCCCCTGCATGTATGAGCACTGTTTCGCCTGAACGAAGTTCGGCTCGGTCGATCAATCCGAGCCATGCGAGGTGATACGGAAAGTACAGAGCGCCTGCATCGGGAATCGGAATTTCTTCGGGCATCTCAAAAGCCGAGACTACCGGGCAAATCGAGTATTCGGCGAAGCCGCCCGTGGCCTGCTTGGCCATCGCCGCAACACGCCTACCCAGCCACTCCCCTACGCCTTCCCCCGCGGCGACAACCGTGCCCATGACTTCCATCCCGGGAATCACAGGAAGATCGGGTCTCACCATCATGTTTTTCCCTGTGATCCGCTCCATATCGTTGATATTCAGCGGAATAACCTGGGCGCGAACGAGTAGCTCGCCGGCTTCGGGTTTCGGGAGCGGAACGGTGTCGAGTCGCAGAGTTTCACACGGATCCATCCCCCACTCATGCGTCCGCCAGGCACGCATGGACCCGGGGAGAATTAATTCATCGCTCATTGGGACCTTTCCTAGCAAAGAGAACCTTCAGGGAAGGGAACTGGATTGCGACGAGTTTAAACCAATCGGTGAATCTATATGCTGTCGACGCTCGCAAAAGTGGCAGGCTGAAGCAATAGCGACCCATCGCAGCCTCGAGCCTTGATCAACTTCAGCGACTCGGAAACATTTGCTATGAACTCTCTTCCCAGAAGCAGATGCAAACGTGGGCGCAGCCACACGTACCTCCCTGGCCATTCTTTTGACATGCTCGCCGAGGAATCCAAGCAGACCCGGATGTTTCCGGGCACGAGGTGGGCTCGCGGTACCGCGATGCCTTGCCCCGACTGCGCCGGGGGCCTACCCGGCCGACGTGGGTGACATCGTCGGATACGTCGCGGGCAGAGAAACGACCCCCCTAGCCCATGACAACTGGGATCAATTCATCCTCGTCAACAACCCGGATCGGCGAACGATTTTTCCCATGGTTAACTCAGAGAATTTCGATCGCGCCACGTACACCGAGAGGGCCGGGTTGCGATACGTGTCCTTCCTATTCACCCAGCCCACGGCGGAATTCCACCCCAAATCCCATAAATCAGAAGAAGAGTTAAAAAGAGGCGCAGGCTCGAAAGACCGGCTCAGCTCGGGCCGTAGACCGATGCAAATGCCGTATGCTTTAAGCCAGGCACACTTCCACTGGAGAGCGAAGCCTTGAAACTCATGGTTCAAATTCCTTGCCTCAATGAAGAGGAGACGTTGCCATCGACGCTGAGAGACATCCCGCGGAAGATCGACGGGATCGATCAGATCGAAGTTCTGATTATCGATGATGGCAGTACGGATCGAACGGGAGAAGTCGCGCGGGAGAACGGGGCAGACCACATTCTTCGCTTTTCGGCGAACCGGGGACTCGGCCATGCGTTTGCGGCAGGCATGGACTTTTGTCTGCGCGCCGGGGCAGATATAATCGTGAACACAGACGGGGACAATCAGTACCAGGGCGCAGACATCGAAAAACTTGTCAGGCCGATACTCGAACGCCGTGCGGAACTCGTAATCGGCGACCGCAAGCCCGAGGAAGTTGAACACTTCTCCTTCTCAAAAAAAATGCTTCAATCGATCGGAAGCCGCACAGTCAGCAAGCTCGCCAACCTCGAAGTCCCCGATGTAGCCAGTGGTTTCAAGGCATACTCGCGCGAAGCGGCATCGCGAATCAATATGTTTACGGATTTCGATCACACCGTGGATCATGTCATCCAGGCCGGCCGTCGTCGCATCCCAACCGTCAGCGTTCCCATTCGCACCAACGAAAAGCTTCGCGATTCACGGCTCTTCTCCAGCGTGGGACAGTTCGTGGCCCGCTCTGTGGGGATAATGTTGCGCGTCTACTCTTCATACGGGGCGATGCGTGTATTTTCCCTTCTCGGAGGCGCCTCCATCTTGCTGGGCGTCGGGCTGGGCCTTCGCTTCGTCTACTTTTTCCTATTCACGGCCCATCACGATTTGCACGTTCAGTCCCTCATCCTGGCCGCCATCTTGATGCTGGCGGGCCTACAGATGGTACTCACCGGGATCGTCGCCGACCTCGTCAACTCGAGTCGGAGTATCCAAGAGGATATCGCGTACAGGTTACGACGAGTTGAGTCTGATCTCTCTCGGAATGATGGGGATTCGTTCGGAGAAAGCAGCTGAAAGCTCATCCGAGAATCTGCAGTACCCGGCATTTTGACTTTGCGAAATTCTCACCGAAAGACGCCGACTGCTTCGTCGTTCTGGGACTCCACAGACGGCCTCTTACTCTTCGGTGCCTTCTGCCCCGAGTGCTCGCCTGAACCCTCCACCCCAATCATCCGGCTGTCGCGCCTCGAGGTCCGGCATCGGCCTACTGGTGCAGGGTAAGGGGGCATCCCAGCAGCGGAGTCCGGGGGTCCAGAGAGAAGAGCTCTGTCGCATTCTCACCGGGACATAGTGCACGACTCCCGAATCGGAAAAGTGTTTTTCGACAATTGCCTCTGGAATCGGGTGGAACCCCTGTTCGGGGCCCGGCGATACGATCAGAGACCATCCATAGCGCTGCTCGGACAGCACGGCCCCTGCGGTAGCTCCAGCCGCTACCGAGACCGACACAAAAACCAACGCGAATCGAACGAGACCTTGCCTCAGCGCTTCCGACTGTTCGTACAGAATCGCCCACATTCCAGCGCCCAGGAGCCAGAAAATTGCGCCGCCAAAACGTTCCGCTGGGGCGGTCACAAACCAGAGCACGAAGGCGAATATCACCGGGCCCATGAAGAGCAAGGCTCTCCTGAAATCGAGGCCTTCTGCCTGCACTTTCCGCAGATAGTAGGGAGCACCCAAAAAAAAGAGCAGCATCGGAATCGTGAATAGGTCGGCCCTTTCCAGGGTCTTGAGCAACCAGGGCCCGAGCCAGTCCCAACCTTCGAGT
>DUCH01000040.1:0-6770 GCA_012959865.1 Myxococcales bacterium
CTCTCAGCCGATCGACGATACTCACGGCTACGGAATAGATTGCGACCTGGAAGTTGGTCGAAAAGCTGGCAATGATTATTCGACTTATATCTGCTGAGAGCAGCATGCTGCCAAGATCATCGACGAAGGAAGCCCTTCGGTAGTGGAGTTCTTCTGAATTCTCCGAGTGCTTTATTCTAAGGTCCGACCATGTGGGTCCGCCGACGTAGCGGATCACTGCAATGGCGTTGAAAGTGGAGGCGCTAGCGTTCGCGACGAGTTGGACGTAGGCGAAATAGAGAAGCCCTTGCTCTGCCTGAATTCCGATGAGTACGCCAGAAATTCCGATAATTTGCTGTATGACGCTTCCCGCCAATACTTCCCGCTGTCTGAATGTCGCGTTGAGTGTCAGGACCAGATACTGATTGACCGCGAGGATCATGTAGGTCGGCAATAGGACCGTAAAAACAGTGAGTTGATTGACCAGCCCAATGGACTCAGCGTAAAACGGGAAAGTGAAATACAAGACGAAGCAGATAAAAAATAGTAGAAGTAGTCGGCGAAAGAGAACGGACCAGATGAGTCTGGCTTTTTCGTATCGGGTTTCGAGTGCGGGCATGAAGCGGATCAATGAATGGCGAAACCCGATGGACGTGAGAAGGAAAATTGGCGCGGCCAGCCCCAGCATCATCATCCATGCGCCATAGGAGTCCGCCGGGAGATATCGGACGAGGAGCAGAATTCCGATCAACGACAGTAGGATCTGGAGAATTCCGGAAAGAGAGGCATAAGGAAGCGCTTTACGAGCATCTTCCCGCAAGTTGCTCGGTTCAGTGGGCTCAGTTTTCTCCACTTACGGGACCTCGGCGAAAGATCGCTGACTCGGTTGGCCCCAAGGCGAGTTTCTCTTTTGAGGGGAGCCGTCCAAAATATGGCTATTCGGAAGGTGCGCCGTGCCCGATCCTTTGCGCCTGGTGGCGTAGATCTTGGTGATCACCCGTCAGTCCAGCATCGAAGGGTCAGCCTGATTTCCTCAGGCATTGGCGAGGCTGAGCCAATTTTAAGCCATATCTCCGATTGTTCAGCGACATAGGGATGATCAAAGTCTGTGGATTTGATAGTGACTGGGCTGCCCTCTAGCGGAAAGTCTCGGCCGCCATCGATCAAAGCCAAGCCGAGGCTACGCCGTCCTTTCCCATGCAGTATTGTCCAGCGGCCGTATGGAGAGCCCTTCTTATCGACCGACATTGTGACCTGGGTGCATGTCGATCGACTCAAAAGTCTCCCGAGAAAATGATATCCGGGCGAAGGGCTTCGCAGAACGAGATCGAGATCTTTCGGAGGCATACCCATGTAGTGGTCATATGCCGGCAGTAAAGTACCAGAGCCGGCGTACTGCATCGCGCCCACGTCGAGAGACTGAGCGGCACCCTCGGACGCGTAGAAGTATGGGGCAGGATGACCGTGGCCGTACTCTCCGCCCAAGCTGCCACCGAGCAAGCGAATGAAGGGGCGAGGAGCTCCGTGGTCTTTGAGGAAGCGTTTCTGGGTACCTTTGCCGAGCATAAAGGCGAACCACCTTGAGTCGCCTCTGTTTCCTGCCAACACTGCGTCCCAGCGGAAGCCATAGCCGCGTCGTGTCCCATCATTCACAGTACACGAGCCGCCGCAATCTTTGTCGTCGCCGCAAGTCCTCCCGGATCGGTTGGCTTTCTGCCTTGGCGATGGTTGCGGGTTGCTGTCGCAGACCCCTGCGCCGACGATGACCGAATGGCCAGCATAGGTGGGGCTGTTCTTGGCGCCAGTCTCCACAAAGGTCCGAGTCACATCGCCCCCGAATCCACCGAACATGACGAAGTTCCCGCAGCGGTTGCCTTCAACGACACCCCCGTGAATGTTCATGCCCGTCCATTCGTGACTCTGCGCGTCGCAATTCCCCGTAAAACACGACTTCCAACGCGGCCAACCTGTGCCCCAATCCTCGTTGGATCCAACAACAACGCCGAATTCATTATTGAAAAAGTAAGAATCGAACAATGTATTAGTGAGGCTACCGGCGATCCAAAGTGCAGTGCCGATTCCATTGATTCGCCAACGCTGGAAGTCCTTGGCCCAAGTGTTGAAAAGCAGCACGCCAACGTTGTCGAGGTCTCCGTCTCCGGAAATAAGGAGTTCAGTGTCGTCCGTACCCCGGAGAACCCCGGGGCCCAAAGCTTGCCAGACGATTGAGTAGTCTCGATTCAGTAGCCGGGCCTGGCTGGGCCATGTGGGGCGGCACTCAAGGCCATCGTCGCGCCGCCCAATTTCGCGGATTCGTATTCGGCCGCTGCGATGGATGCCGTCTCGCAACACCGTCAGGCAGCCCCGGTGAGGTTCCTCGCTCCTTGGAGCACCCATGAAATAACAATGTAATCCTACGTCGGCAAAGACTCCGTACTCCCCGGGGCCCTGGGCATTTGAGTTCTCATAGAAGACCTCGAGGTCGTAATGAACGAGCAGGTTCACTTCATGGAGTCGCGGATTTCGCCAGTCGATGAATCTCACTTGTGAAGTTGAATCGGGCGGGGTCTCCCATTCCCCTTCGATCGTCGCAACCGTTTTTGAATTGCATTCGACGATGCGCCGCATCTGACCCTCGCCCGTTCCAGCCACGATCTTGGCCCGAATGCGGTTAAAACTGAAATTTTCGCAGATCGGATCTTCAAGCCCGAGTTGATCGCGACGATCTATGGTGATCGCTTGGCTGCTCCTCAGGACGCCTGGGAAAAATGGATCGGGATAGCCGTTGACAACCCCCTCGCCATCTCGCGTGTTTACGATGGGCCAAAAAGCGTGGCATACCGAATAGGGCCAGGGTTTGCCGCTGGCTCCTTCTGCCCCAGGGTTATGGAACATGGTGAAATCTGCGGGCGCCTTGGCCGAGCCGAGTTGTCCGCGGATGAGCACGCTCCTTTGGGCGCTCTCATGCCCGGTCAGGCCATCGTTGATGGCCGCCTGCATCGCCTTGCAGGCATTCGGGCCCTTCATTCCGCTGACATCTACAATGGTGTCGTACTGTTCTTCCGCTTGGGAAAGGGTTGGTACGAAGGCCTCGACTGCAAAAATGGTCAGGCAAACGAAGAGCAACGCTTGGCTTGTTGATACGCTCATCAGAAAATCCTAGCAAACGCGTCCTTGGGCCCCATTTCCCTGGTGGCCGGAAGTCGAATTGATTGCGCTTCATGGACAAGCAAGGCGTCGCTGTCATCAGCTGACCCACCTTGGCGGCGGCCTGTCTTGACCAGAGAATCGATGCCCCTCGGTCTCGCTTGTTGTTGGTTCCCGATCGGCTTCGGGTGATCACGGTTTATCTCTTTGGCTCTGTCTGAGCCGAGGGCTCCGACGAGTTCAATATTTCCGTCGCGGCGGGTCTCGCCTTTAGGGCCGGTGCCTGGAGAGGGTGATGGGGGGATATGTTCTCTAGACGGTCGTAGGGGGGTGACTTCGGCGAGCTCGGCTGTTTCGGGAAGGGTTCGGCTCGGAGTCTGCTCTTTGGAACCCCGCGCTCGGGGGTTACGCGTTTTCTCCACGAGCCCTCGTTGTTGGCTTCTTGCTTGGTCCCGTCGGCAGTAAAACACGGCGGTACTCCCTTGGGCAGATCAGAATCGGATTCAGAGCCGTGGGCGGGATCCTTCCCGCGCGGTCGCCCCGGGGGGCATGAGAGGGGGGCAAGGAATGGAAAAGGGGTCGGAGAGGGGCGACGCGGTCAAGGGAGTGCGCTCCGATCCTGCCTTCGGCTACGGCGGAGCACCGCGCCCGGTTCCTCGATCGCTCCCGGCTCTGGGATATTCGCACCCTCCACGTGGCACGCGGTTGGCTTGGGGCGCGCAAATCATAAGGATAAGGAAAGATTGACCGATCTAAGTAAGATAGGGCGGTTGGCGGCGATGGAGCCGTACTCCTCACGATCAGCCCCGGATCACGTTTCGGGCGGCCCCCTTTTGACCGGACAGCTGGGAGAAACCGATTTGGGCTTTGAGACGATTGAGGCGTTGGCTCGCTCCCTCGGGCAGGAGGCCGTCACCGAGAACCGCTCGGTCGTGTGTGTGCAAGGACTGGGGTTTGTCGGGTCGGCCATGGCGGTTGCTCTGGCCGACGCGAGAGATGCTCAGGGAAACCCATACTTCAACGTCGTGGGCGTCGAACTCCCAACGCCAGAGGGGCTCGAAAAGGTTGAGGCCATCAACGCGGGGCAATTGCCGATCGCCAATGCTGATGTGCGGCTCCAAGCGGCGATAGCCCGCGCATCGGCTGTGGGAAACCTGTTTGCGACTACAGATTCCTCGGTCTACGCCTTCGCATCAGTGACCACTGTGGATATTCATCTCGACGTTTCCAGAAAGGATGGGCGGCCCTCTGTTGATTTTTCCGGATTCAGGGCCGCCATTCGTACCCTCGGCTCGTCTATGCGCCCTGGTTCCTTAATCGTTGTTGAAACCACAACACCTCCGGGAACTTGCGAGCATGTTGTCGTCCCCGAGGTCGAGCAGGCTCTAGGGGAGAGAGGGCTCCCCATTGATTCAATCCTTGTGGCGCACGCGTACGAACGAGTGATGCCTGGCACCGAATATCTGGACTCCATCATCAACTTCTGGCGCGTCTACTCCGGACACACACCGGAGGCTGCCGACGCGTGTGATCAATTCTTGTCCAAGGTGATCAATGTCAAAGACTTTCCGTTGACGCGGCTGATGTCCACGACCGCTTCAGAGACGGCGAAAGTGCTTGAGAACAGCTTTCGGGCCACGACCATCGCGTTTATGGAAGAGTGGGGTCGATTCGCAGAGGCGGTCGGAATCGACATCTTTGAAATCGTCGACGCGATTCGAATTCGGCCGACCCATAAGAATATTCGACAGCCTGGCTTCGGTGTCGGTGGCTACTGCCTGACGAAAGATCCACATCTGGCCGATGTGGCAGCGCGAGAAATTTTCGGGTATCCAGGCCTCGACTTCGAGTTGTCTCAGCGAGCAACAGAGATCAACCAGGCCATGCCCATCGCTTCCCTGGACCAGATTGAGAAACTCCTTGGCGGCAGCCTTGAGAACAAGAGCCTTCTTCTTCTGGGCGTGAGCTACCGCCAAGATGTTGGAGATACGCGATATGGGCCTTCTGAGACTTTTGTCAGGGAAGCGGAAAGAAGGAATGCGAAGGTCGAGTGTCACGACCCACTTGTGACCCACTGGCAAGAACTAGCCAGGGATCTTCCGAGCACAGTTCCGAGTCCAGAGGGTTTCGACGCCGTAGTCTTTGCGGTCTCCCACTCTGAGTATCAGGAAATGGACCTGGGCAAGTGGCTGAGTGGATGGAAGCCGTTGGTTTTCGATGCCAACGCTGTACTCTCGCTCGCCCAGCGGAGGCAACTCAGAGATATTGGATGCCAGGTTGCAGCGATCGGCCGTGGAAAAAATTGCGAATGATTGCTCTGTAGTTACTTGCCGCGGGTCAAAGAGCCCATCATTCTTCAGCGGTCTTTCTAAGTTGACGTGGAGCTGAAGTTTGAGCGTAATGGAGTTGAACGGAAAATATGAAGGCGCTTATTACAGGCGGGGCGGGCTTTGTGGGAGTCCATCTCGCGCGCGGCCTAGTCTCTAATGGCTATGAAGTCGTTCTGGTTGACAATTTTTCTCGAGGTGTCAGAGACCACGAGTTGGCCGAGTTCGCAGAAAACCCAGCAGTCAGGCTTGTGAAAGCCGACTTGACCGCGCCCGCTGCAGGATCCGATCTCCCCGACGATTGCGATCACATTTATCATTTCGCTGCAATCATCGGCGTTCAACATGTACTCGATCGGCCCTTCGACGTGCTCGCGGAAAACACAAAGATGCTTTTGGCAGCAATCGATCTCGCCCGCAGGCAGAAAAATCTGAGCCGCTTTATTTTTGCTTCGACGAGCGAAGTCTATGCGGGGACCCTCCGGCACTACTCGCTCCCGACTCCGACACCCGAGACAACACCACTCACCGTGAGCCCCCTAGAGGAAAATCGTACTTCCTACATGCTTTCGAAGATTTACGGAGAGGCCTTGTGCCGGCAATCGCAGCTTCCGATTACCCTGATTCGACCGCATAACTTCTATGGTCCCCGCATGGGTTTGTCCCATGTGATCCCTCAATTACTTGAGCGTGCTTGGCGGGCAAAAGACGGTGATGACTTCGAAGTCTATTCAGTCGACCATCGCCGCACGTTCGCGTACATCGACGATGCAGTGCAGTTCATCCGTCTAGCTGCGGAATCGAAAGCCTGCGAAGGCGAAGTCCTGAATATTGGAAATCAGGCACCAGAAGTACGTATTGATGAGCTCGCCGAGAAAGTATTGGCAATCGTAGGCAGGGACCTGCACCTCATTCCTCGGCCGGCTACCCCGGGATCACCGCTTCGGCGATGTCCCGACATGGGTAAGACCATGTCCCTCACGGGCTATACACCAGAGGTAAGCTTGGAAGACGGTATAGAACGAACATTTTCCTGGTATTTGAAAAATGTCTTTGAGGACGGTGGGGTGAGCGCCCAGTGAACGGTTTTTCCCTAGGCGAGTATCTGGCTCTCAAGCCGTTGAAGGCCCGTTCCCGTTTTTCAGAAACTGAGGCAACCCAAGTCCTGAGGTTGAAGAAGGGTATCGCGATATGAAAGCTGTGATCCTTGCTGGGGGCCTTGGAACCCGGCTGAGACCGTTTACCGAAATCATCCCCAAGCCGCTTCTGCCCATTGGCGAGAAGGCTGTGCTCGAAATTCAGATAGAGCATCTAAAA
>DUCH01000040.1:6815-8045 GCA_012959865.1 Myxococcales bacterium
GTCATCCTCGCAACGAACTATAAGTCGGACTACATAGAAAATTTCTTCGGAGATGGATCTCGGTATGGAGTCCAGCTAACCATCAGCAAGGAAGAGGAACCGCTTGGGACGGCTGGGCCACTGAGTCTTGTCAAGGATCGTCTGGACGAACCTTTCATTGTGATGAACGGCGATGTACTTAGCGCGATCAATTTTACGCAGTTCTACGAGTTTTCCGCGCAGTCCGACTCCCTTCTCAGTATCGCCATCAAGAAGGTGGTCACGCCTTTTGCGTTCGGCGATATCTTTTTCGAGGGTGACTTTGTGACGGGAATCGAGGAAAAGCCAGATCTAGTCAACTACATCTTGGCGGGTATCTACATAATGCAGCCTGGCATTTTTGAACTCATACCGGATGGCGAATATTTCGGAATGGATACCTTGATACGCATGATGCTGGAGCGAAAAATGGCAGTGCGAAAGTATGAAATGACAGAATATTGGCTTGATATCGGTCGCGTGGATGACTTCGAGAAAGCCCAGGAATTGTACGCCGGGAAGCCGACGGAGAGCGATTGACCTTTCTATCTGAACTGCCGCTTCACAGCGTGACTATGGTCCGATATGCCGACGCGATCCGCAGCGAAGTGGCATCGGCGCGCCTGAGTCTCGAGTTTCGGGGTTCTTTTTGAAATTCGTAATTCGTGACGACGACCCCTGTGCGATCACGCGTCCCGACGAGTTGGAAGCATGCTGGGGCAGTGTCTGGGGTGAGATTCCTGTCTGTCTGTCGGTCACACCCTTTCGAGTCCCGGGTCGAGAGGGCGAAACCGCCGAGGTGATCGAGGAGGGAAACGAGCCGATCCCGCTTGAGGAAAATCGAGAACTGGTGGCCTATTTAAGGGACCTGATCGCCGGGGGGAGGGTGCATGTTGCGATGCACGGCTACCACCACACGACGCCGGGGGGGATGCCTGAGTATGTAGCGGCCGGGAATCTGAGAGAAAAAACACTTCACGGCCGACAATATCTTGAAAGATTGTTGGGCTGTGAAATCAGCACCTTCGTGCCACCGAATAATGGATTGGGATTGGAAGGCTTTGCGGCTGTGATCCAAGCGAAAATGAATATCGTAAACAACCAGCCATATGGTCGCCTCTTGGGTATTCCATCTTCACCGGTTGCGGCTGCTGATTTTCTTATTGGGGCTCAATATGCTCTACGTCAAAGGCTCGGGTTGCGGTCTCGCTT
>DUCH01000041.1 GCA_012959865.1 Myxococcales bacterium
TGGGCGATTGGGCCGAATGTTTAGCACCGCGTCGGAAGCCTGCCCGCAAGTTCGCTGCACTCAAACTGTCAAAAGGCTAAAGTATCAATGGGTCATAAAACCCCGACGGGTTTTTGCTATATTTTCTATAGATTCTAGCGTTCACCGTCGATGAGGTCGGTGTATGTTTGAGACAATCATGGCGAATGATCTGACCGACGACCCGCGCAAGCTGAGCGCGCTTATTTCTCGAGTTTCGAGCCTCGCGAGCGACTACGCAGTGCCTTCGGTGCTGGTGGGTCTGGTCGCCGATGTGGGGGACACGACCTTCCCCGAATATATCCACTATCTGCAGAGTGCTCTGCGCGTCGAGGACGGAATTTTTCGCATGACCCGCGAGCGCGCGGTGATTCATCTGGCAGACGTCGATCGCGAGCAGGCCGAGCAGGTGATGGAGCGGTTGGCCGAAGCATTTTCCGACGAGTTTCCCGCCCTCAGCCGACTCAACATTCGAACCCAGGTCTATGAGGCCAAGACCGATACCCCAGAACTCCGCGTCAAGGACATCCTGACGCGCATTTTTGTGGTCTCGACCTTTCACTAGCGTCACTAGCGGCCACGCGAGTCCGCTGGCCCCCACGACCTTGGGCCGCGCTGGCGCAGGGGCCACGAATTCCCCACGCTCCCTGCATGCGGCGGTGGATTCTCGGGTTGGGGTTTGGGCCGAGCTTGGTCGTGGCTTCCTTTTCTTCGGTCTTGATTGCCCTAGGAGCGCCTCCGGGTGGCTGGCTGCTTGGTCACTGGCTCGGCTTCGTCCCGCTGGTGGTCTTGGCCCGGCGGCCCGGGGTAACGCCCCGGCAAGCGGCCGCTCTGGGGTTGGCGGGCGGGATGGGGATCGGCCTCGTGGGCTTTCCTTGGATCGCCGAGCTGCTGATTCGCTTTGCGGGGGTGCCCGGGCTCTTCGGGTTCTTGGGGTGGGTGCTCTTCGCTTTTTGGATGGCGATTCCCTATTCGCTGTGGGCTCTGGGGCTGCGGCTTGGTCCATTCACGGGCGCGGGTTCCTATGTCTGGCCGGTCGTGCTCTTCGTGGCCCTTCAATTCGGCTGGCCCAACCTCTTCCCCTACACGCCGTTGATCGGTTTCGCCGAGAGTCCGGCCTGGATGCAGCTTGCGGAGTTGGGTGGCGTGCCTTTGCTCGAAGCCGTGGTGGTCGCTTGGGGAGTTGCGGCAGCCCGGACATTGACTCGGCCAACCGCGCGGGCCGCCGCGTGGGATTTCGGCTTCGTGTTGCTCGTGCCGCCCCTCGTGCTCGCCTACGGGACCGCGCGGATGCAGGCCTTGGACGTTGCTGCCGAAAGCGCTCCGACGCTCCGGGTGGGCATTGTCCAGCCCAATATTCCAGTCGGGGGCATGCCGCCTTCCCAGCGCCTCGAGCGGCTTCGTGAATCTTCGGCGCGGCTCTCCGCCGCTGGCGCGCAACTCATCGTCTGGCCCGAGGCCGGCAGCTTTCCCTACCGGGTTTCCCGGCCCTTTGTGCACGACCGGGTGCTCGGCGATGATCGGGTGATGCTCCGGCACCGGGTGCCTACGCTCCTGGGTGCCGGCTCCCGGACGCCTGGGGCGCGCTATGGGTACAACAGCGCCTACCTGCTGAATGCCGACGGTGCCGTGCTTGGGCGCTATGACAAGGTCAACCGGGTGCCCTTCGGTGAGGCGGTGCCCGTGATCGACCCCGATTGGCTGACCGATCGCATCAACGGCATAGCCCACCTTGAAGCCGGAGCCGGACCCGCGCGCTTCGTCTTGCCCGGAGAGAACCGGGGCAGGGGTCCCGGCCAGGGGCAGGGCGTTGCTTCTCTCGGCCCGCTCATTTGTTACGAGGACATCATTCCTGACTTTGCCCGCCGAGTGGCGGGTCAGCCCGGGGGCATCGAACTCTTTGTCAATCTGACGGTCGACGCGTGGTACGGCGATACCGCCGAACCTTGGGAGCACCTGGCTCTGGCGCAATTTCGCAGCGTAGAGCACCGGATTCCCCTTGTGCGGAGCACCAGCACCGGGGTCAGCGCCGTCGTGGATTACAACGGTCGCCGGGTGGCCCATCTCCCCCTCCGGCCGGTGGAAGCTGAGACTGCCCACCGCTATCCGCCCGAGATCCTGGTTGCGGATGTGTCGCTGCCCCGGAATACCCGGATGCAGCCGACCCTCTACGCGCGCGGGGGTTGGTTGTTCCCCTATGCGTGTACCGCTGCCGTGCTTGGGGGCGTCGTCCGAGCTGGGTGGGCGCGTCGCCGAGAGCTCTGAACGTCGAGTGGAGCCCGGACCCTGGAATCCGGGTTGCCAGGGCCCGATGGCGAAACAAATTTTTCGCGCGGGTTCGCCTTCTTTCGGCCGTCGGCTTTCCGATCAGCCGCCCACTTCGTCGGCCGCGGCGACCTCGGCAATTTGCTTTTCGACCACCGCGATGAGCGGCGCCACTCGGGGATAGCCGACGTATTGAGTGAGGTGGATCAGCACTTCGCGGAGCTGCTCGGGAGAGAGTTCGTCGTTCTTGAGCGCGGCTTTTGCCTGAATGCCGAATGTCATGCCCTCACCCAGGGCTGCGATGGCGCCCAGCATCAGCATGCGTCGGTCGCGTTGGTCGAGGGCCGGGCGGGTCCAGACATCGCAGAACAGGTTTTCCATCATCAAGTCAAAGAAGTCGTTTTTGCCCCGGGGCAGGGCGGCGACGTCGCCGCAGTAGACTTCTTTGAATTTTTCGAGTCCGCGTTCCCAACGGTCTTGCTCCGCCATGGCGTGCTCCTTTTTTTGTGTTCTTGCGATTCGCCCGGCCGCTAGGGGTCCAGGGGGGCTTCGGGTTGAACTTCCAGGGTGTCGATGCGAACGCCCTCGGGTGTGGTAACCGCAGTCACCACCGCCCGGGCGATGGCTTCCCCGGGCATCATGGCCAAATGCCGTTGGAGACCGAAATGCTGCCAGCGCTTGACCAACTCGGTGATGAGCGGCGCCCCCCAGTCCGACGCGTACTCGCTCATTGCCGGTCCCACACGGATTACCGTGGAGCGCAGCCCGGTCCCCTCGAACTCGAGGGCCAAGGCCGATGCGAGTCCTTCGAGGCCGGCCTTGGTCGCGGTGTAGATCGCCTGATGGGGTCGCGGCCAGCGCTTGGCATCCGAACTGATGAAGACGAAATCTCCGCGTAGACCCTGGGCATAAAGGGGGCCGAGGGCGCGCCGGCAGACGTAGGCGGGTCCGGTCAGGTTGACGGCGATTTCCTGTTCGATTTTCGCGGGGTCGATATCTTTGAGGAGCCCGGGGTGGCTGAGGCCGGCGTTGTTCACCACGACGTTGGCGACCCCGAAAGCGGCTTCGGTCTCGGCGAAGAAGCGATCGACCGACTCGGGATCGGCGACATCGAGGACGTGGGCGAAAGCCTGCCCTCCGGCCTCTTCGACTTGGCGTGCGGTGTCCTCAAGGCGTTCGAGTCGCCGAGCGCCCACGGCGACTCGCCAGCCCAGGGCGCCCAACGCTTTGGCGATGGCGACGCCAAGGCCGGACGAAGCGCCGGTGACCACGGCGGTGCGAGGGGGGACGGTCTCGGTGAGAGAGGGAGCGTTCATCGGTGTCTGTACCCATAGCAGCCAATCACTCGGTTGCCGCTCTGATTTTTTCGAGCATGTCCACTCGCCCGGGGCCCATGTGCAGGGGTTCGCGTTCTTCCCGGCGGCCCCAGACGGCCATCACCCGGCCCAGGAGGTCGGGGGCGGCCATTAGATCCCGAGGGTCGTCGAGCATGTTGAAGACGCGCATGAAAGCGCGGGTGACCACGATGTCTTCGCGCAGGGCGGGGATCAACCCGTGGAGAAGAACCGAACGCATGTAGGCCTTGGGATCCACCGAGCCGTCGTCACGCTGGAACACGAAGGGATCTTCGCCTTTGCGGTCGACCTCGGTTCTTTCTTTTGTCGCCCGGTCCTGCTCGCGCATATTGGCGTACCAGGGTACGAGTTGGCGGTCGACCTCGGCACTCAGTTCCTCGGCGAACGCGAGGGGTTCGTCGGGATGCTTTGCGTAGGTGTCTGCCAGCAACCAGGCCGAAATCCACGCGACGGTGCATCCCCGTCCGGAGATCGGGTTTTGGTGCATCAATGCATCGCCGATGGGGTAGAGACCGAGAACCAGGGGTTTGCCGTCGCGAGCGAAATGGCGAAGGGTGTTTTTGAGGTTCGCGTAGGTATAGACGTCGGTGACGGGCGCCGCGACGGCGGGGTCCACCCAAGGGCCCGTTGTGGGCAACGCCTGGGCGACGGCCTGAAAGGTGTCCGCGTTGCGCACCCCGCGCAAGGGCGCGTCATCGGGGGACGCCGCCAGGGTGATCGAAAAGATCCCCGAATCCCCCAGGAAGATCGCGTATTTGAGATAACCCAGGTCGCCACCGATGGGGCCTTCGAGGCCGGGTGCCTTGACTCCATCCAGAATGCGGTAGAAGCGCGAGCAATAAAAAATTCCGCATCCCTCGGAATCCTTTTCGAGAGGCTCGCTCCCAATGGCCTCGAGCCAGGACGCCAATTGGGTATTTCGCCCCGAGGCATCGACCACGAGATCGGCCGAGAGGGTTTCGGTTTCTCCCGAGGCTCTCTGCACTCGAACGCCTTCGATTCGAGGCAGTCCGCTGGCCTGGTCTCGGGTGGCGATGAGCCCGCGGACCTTGACGCCATCGAGATAGCGGGTGGGGGTCGTATTTTCGACGTGGCGGCGCAGTACCCAGTCCAGGGTGATGCGGCGGCAGGCCAGCAAGACGATCTCGTCGTCTTCGGGAATGAGTTCGGGGTTGTCGAAGGTGGCCTCTACGAGATCGGAGAAGGGCAAAGTTTCGGCGCCGGCGGCCAGAAGGTCGGCGTAGAGGTCCGGCGCGCGGTCCCGAATTCCGTTGTGCAGCCGCGCCAGGAAAGCATGGGAGTGGCGGGATTGGGGCGCGCCCCGGCGCTCCCAGCGTTCGAAGGCTTCGACGGGAGAATCGCATTGGGGCAAGACCTCGCCTTCGAGGACCGTGATGCGGTGGCCCTGACGCGAGAGGGCGAGGGCGGCAAAGAGCCCCGCCACACTTCCGCCCACGATCACTACGTTCTTGGGGGAGGGGGTCGTAATCGGGGATTCTTCGTGCGGGTCGCTTGCCGGCATTGTTCCGCTCAGTCGATGGCGGCCTCATGCGGCCGAACAGTGTTGAACGCTGAAGGCTCGCCCAGCAGAAGAGATTTCGCCAGCTTCGGAGATCGATCCCTTCCGTACCGCCGTCATCGAGTTTTGAGGCTTGCCCGGGCCAGGAAAATGATAGGCTTGGGCAATGTCTGAACCCCAGACCCTAGAATCGGCGCCCCATGCTGGGCACGCTGCTCCCCTGTCGGCGGGTGCCAGTCGTTACGCCTTGGGCTTGCTGGTCGTTGTTTATATTTTCAATTTCATCGATCGGTCGATCCTCTCGATTCTCCTCGAAGACATCAAGCAGGCCTTTGATGTTTCAGACACCTATCTCGGATTTCTATCGGGGATAGCCTTCGCTCTTTTCTACACCCTCATGGGACTCCCCATTGCGCGCTGGGCGGATCGGGGAAGTCGTACGACCATCATCGCTTTGGCGATTTTCGTTTGGAGTGCGATGACCGCCGCCACTGGGCTGGCGCGGAGTTTCGCTCATCTCGCCATTGCGCGGGTGGGTGTAGGGATCGGTGAAGCGGGCTGCAGTCCTCCTGCCCATTCCTTGATTTCCGACTACTTCCCGCCTGAACGACGGGCGACGGCGCTGGCCATTTACTCCCTGGGCATACCCATCGGGGGAGCCGTGGGGTTCTGGGCAGGGGGGTGGCTCAACGAATTTTTCGACTGGCGAGTGGCCTTTATGGTCGTGGGGCTGCCCGGTTGCCTGCTGGCCGTGGTGGTGAAGCTGACTCTCCCCGAGCCGCCCCGGGGCGCCTACGATTCCTCCACCGAGAGCGCGGTTACGAAAAGCGCGGGCGCGCAAAGCCCCGGCCGCGACGGGATGTGGGTGGTGCTCCACTTCCTGCGATCGCTGCCCTCGTTTCGCCATATGGCCTTTGGCGCATCGCTTCACGCGTTCTACGGATATGGGGCCAGCGCGTTCATCGCGGCTTTCTTTATGCGCTCGCACGGAATTCCCAGTGGAGAACTCGGGACCTGGTTGGCGGTGCTCGGCTTTACGGGAGGCGTTGCGGGTACCTACCTGGGCGGTTATTTGAGCGATCGGCTGTCGGTTCGCGACCCCCGTTGGCCGATGTGGGTTCCGGCGGTGGCCACGACGCTCTACATCCCCTTCGCCTTTCTCCTCTATCTCTGGCCCGACGGTCGAACCGCTCTGATTCTTTCTTTCCCGGGCTCTTTTCTGGGCGGGATGTATCTCGGGCCTACCTTTGCGATGACCCAAAGCCTGGTGCCCTCCCACATGCGGGCCACGGCTTCGGCGATCCTGCTCCTAGTCATCAACCTGATCGGTCTGGGCCTGGGCCCTCAAGTGGTGGGGATCTTGAGCGATCTCCTCCATGGAGAGTTCGGCGTGGAGTCGCTCCGATACGCGATGCTTTCGGTGGTCGTGGTGTTCGCGAGTTGGTCGATCGTCCACTACACACTGGCGGCCCGGACACTGACCGAAGACCTCGAGGCAAAAAACCACCTCGGGGAGTGAACGAAACCCCTTGGGCTTCGTGTCGGGTATCTTCGGGCGCATGGAGAGCACCGCCCCGAAATCCGCATCCGTCCGCCATCGCGTTCTCTGGGATGGGGACTGTGCGTTCTGCGGACGGGCTGCTCGCTGGTGCCAGCGAAAAGACATTCGCGGCCGCCTCGAACTCATCGCCTATCAGGAGGCGCCTTCGCCCCCGATGACCGATGCCTTGCGGTTGGCGTGTGCGGGCGCCCTCCACGTGGTGCGCAGGGATGGTCAGGTGCTGCGGGCCGGGCGCGCGTTGCTCTTTGCTTTCGGTGAACTCGGCTACCCGCGAACAGCTCGGCTATTCGCCCGGCGTCCGCTGATCTGGGCGGTGGAAATCGTGTATTTCGGTGTGGCGCGCAATCGTCAACTGCTCAGTCGCCTTCTATTTCGGGGCGAGGCGGACGGATGACTCGGCCCCGCCGGTGGGGAAGAGCCCGGGCCTTGAGGGTGGCGACGCGGTCGGCCACTTCGTCGTAGAGTTCGTCCACTTCGACCGGGCGTCCCTGGGCGATCCGCTTCGAAAACATGGTGACTGGAAAGAAGAGATCCTGCTCTTTCTTCCACCGTAGGGCGCGGCTGCGGCCATAGTCGTCGTCGACCACCACCCAATGGAGGTCCAGTTGTTGGGCGAGTACGTCGCCGAAGGCCAGACCCAGGGCCTGCTGATCAAAGACGTTCTCTTTGGGGATCGACCTTCCATCGAGCAGGCGCTGGATCGTGATGAGATCGAGAATGTCGCCGCCACGAATCGGGGTGCCCAGATGCCGGCGCGCCAGCTTGTCGGCCAACTCGCGCTGGCGCTCCGACTTGATGTTCTCCGAGGTTCCCAATTCTTCCACGGTCCGCGGTTTGATCTCGGCCCGTGCGGGCGTCGAGGCGAACCCGACGAGGAGCAGCGCCAGGGCGAGGCCAACGGCGGTAAAAAACCGATTTCGGAATCTGCTGCGCGGGTTCACATTTCGCCCTTTGGGTGGGGTCAACATCGATAGCCCAGGGGGTTTGCGAAGGCTCACGGAGGTCGCTGCTGCCCGCCGGGCGCGGAGAGTAGCCCATTCCGCCCCGATCCCGCGCGGTTCTCAGCGCTTGGGGGATTGCCCCGGTCGGGGCCCGGAGCGGTGCGAGGATGCGCGGGCCTTGGCGATTCGGGTGAATGCGATGATCTTGTAACCGCGACCGACGCTCAGAACTTCGCTGGATCCGGCATTCCCCAGGCCGCGCTCGTAGGGCAGGGTATGGTTGGCCACGATCAGCGCCCGCCCCCCCACGG
>DUCH01000042.1:0-7003 GCA_012959865.1 Myxococcales bacterium
GATGTTGATCGAGGGCAAGGCCATTCAATTGCACCCACTTGTCTGTGCGGCATTCAACGCAGACTTTGACGGTGACCAGATGGCAGTTCATGTTCCGCTTTCGGTCGAGGCACAAATCGAAGCGCGTGTGCTCATGATGTCTACGAATAACATTTTGAGTCCCGCGACAGGTCGACCGATCATCGGGCCAACTCAGGACATCGTTTTGGGCCTCTATTATATGAGCCGTCACATGCCTGGAAGCCGAGGAGAGGGACTGAGGTTTTCTAGCGCCGAAGAAGTCCGAATCGCCTACGACGCCGGCGAAGTGCATATTCATGCAATGATCGACGTTCGTATTGGCGGCGAAATCATTCAAACGACGGCAGGGCGGATTCTTCTGAGAGAAGTTGTTCCAGAGGACATCGGATTTGAATTCATCAATCAAATTATGGACAAGAAAGCGCTCGGCGAACTAATTGATCAGTGCTACAGGCAACTGGGCGACAAGGCAACGGTTCTTCTAGCGGATCGACTGCGGACGTTGGGTTACGGCCACGCGACTCGCGCTGGGATTTCCATCTGCCTCGATGATATGATCATCCCGCCCGACAAACCCCGGTTCCTCGCGGAGGCGACTGAAGAAGTCTCTCAAATTCATGATCAATACCAGGAAGGTTTGATCACTGATGGTGAGCGGTATAACAAGGTGGTCGATATCTGGGCTCAGGCCACCGAGAAGATTACCGAGCAACTGGTGGCGGGCATCGCCGAAGATACGGTATTGGACGGAGCCGGGATCGAGCAAACTGTTCCGAGCTTTAACGCGATCTTCATGATGGCCGATTCCGGTGCTCGGGGTTCCACCCAGCAGATGCGCCAGCTGGCGGGTATGCGTGGCCTGATGGCGAAGCCTTCGGGTGCCATCATTGAAACTCCGATTACATCCAACTTTCGTGAGGGCCTTTCGGTTCTTCAATATTTCATTTCTACGCATGGGGCCCGCAAGGGGCTAGCCGACACGGCGCTGAAGACCGCGAACTCGGGCTATCTGACCCGCCGGCTGGTGGATGTGTCACAGGACGTGATCGTTCGGGGCAACGATTGTGGGGCTGAAGATGCTCTGGAGGTGAGCCCTCTGGTCGAAGGTGGCGATATCGTCGAGCCCTTGGGAGAGCGGATCCTGGGCCGTGTTGCGGCGACGGATGTGCTCGATCCGGTGAATTCGGAGGTGCTGGTCGCAGCGGGCGAGGAGTTCGATGAGGATCGGGTTCGGGCGATCGAGAATGCCGGCGTAGAGAAAGTGATGGTCCGGTCGGTCCTTACGTGTGCGGAACCCTTCGGAATTTGCGTGAAGTGTTACGGTCGAGATTTGTCCCGCGGCACGATGGTGAACCTCGGCGAAGCGGTGGGCGTAATTGCGGCTCAGTCTATCGGCGAGCCGGGAACCCAGCTGACGATGCGTACGTTCCATATTGGTGGAGCCGCGACCCGTCGCGCTGAGCAGTCACACGCCGAGTCGGGGACCGAAGGCGAGGTGCGCTTCCACAGTATTCGTAACGTTCGAGATGCCGAGGGTCTGGATACTGTGATGACGCGGCACGGTGAAGTCGGCATTGTCGATGCAAGTGGACGCGAGCGTGAGCGGCATCCGGTGGTTTACGGAGCCACTTTGAGGGTCAAGGAAGGCGATCAAGTTCAGCCGGGCACGATCCTTCTCGATTGGGATCCATTTGCCAGCCCGATTATTGCCGAGATGCAGGGGTCGGTGCAGTTCCTCGACATCGTCGAGGGCTCCACGATGCAAGAGCAGGTAGACGAGTTCACCGGGGTATCTTCAAAGGTCATCATCGAATCCAAGGATCCAAGCCTGCGTCCCAGCATCGTGATCAAGGGGGCGGATGGTGAGCAGGAGTCGCGATCACTGCTGCCCGTGAATGCATTTCTCTCGGTCGTCGAAGGCGAGGAGGTTGGAGCTGGCCGGGTTGTCGCAAAGATTCCCCGCGAAGCGAGCAAGACCAAGGATATCACTGGCGGCCTCCCCAGGGTGGCCGAACTGTTCGAGGCGAGAAAGCCCAAGGAGTGTGCGGTCGTTGCAGAAATTGACGGCACGGTGTCATTCGGTCAGGACGTCCGAGGCAAGCGCCGAGTTCTGGTCACCCCGCTCGAAGGCGGAGAGCCGGACGAATACCTGATTCCAAAGGGAAAGCACGTCAGCGTCCACGAGAATGATCGAGTGAAGGCCGGGGAGGCGTTGATGGATGGATCCTCGAACCCCCACGACATTCTAAAGATCAAGGGGGAGAAGGCGTTGGCGTCCTACTTGGTGGATGAGGTGCAGGAGGTATATCGGCTTCAGGGGGTGAAGATCAACGATAAGCATATCGAGGTCATCGTGCGCCAGATGCTTAGGAAGGTTCGGATCACCGATGCCGGCGATAGCGATTTTCTGCTCGGTGAGCATGTAGAACGCATGCGATTTAGCCAGGTCAATGCCGAACTCGAGGCCGAGGATCGTCAGCCGGCTTCGGCTGAACCTCAATTGCTGGGGATTACCAAGGCCTCGTTGTCTACCGAATCGTTCATTTCGGCGGCGTCATTCCAAGAGACGACTAAGGTTCTGACCGAAGCTGCTATTTGGGGCAAAACCGACTACCTCCGGGGACTGAAGGAGAACGTCATTATGGGTCGGTTGGTCCCGGCGGGGACGGGTCTGGATAAGTATCAGGGTCTTGGAATCCAGGTGGAGGCGCCCGAGGGCCAACTCATCGCTGACAGTGTCGAGCTTTCTGGAGAGGCGCTGGAGGACGGCGGCCTCAGTGAGACCGCCCTTGAGGGTGCACCTGTCCAGCTCGATCCGGGTGCTTTGGAGGGCTAAGGGGGAATTTACACACGACGAAAGCGTTCGGGGCCCGAGGTCAATTCATCGAATGGAAATCGCCGGGCCTCGAGGGCGTCTCGATGCTTGGCGTCCGATCGTTGAGTCGAATCATTGAGGGGCGGACTGGGAATGGGGTCCTCGTCTTGGCAAAGGCCAGACGCCCCGCCCGTAGTCGCCAAACGGATTTGTTTCCGCGTCCAAGCCGGGCAGATCTCCGTGGACGTTGACACGGACTAGCAGGTCGCTAAGATGCGGCGGCTTCGGAACAGGAGACTGCATCTCCGCGTTCCGCCTCCGGATTTCGGAGGGGTTGGCTGAGGAAGTGGGTTCGCGGGCGAGTGTCGTGTCGCCGGCCCGCGGGTTTCGCACAGAGCGTGAGCGGCTGTGCATCGGGCGTTTCGTTTCGCCTCCTCCGCTCCCTTCGTAACCGAGACGCGGGTACGGGGGATTTTTGTCTCTGGAGTTGGCTCGGAGTTAGCCAGAGGGAGCGTCCAGAATCTTCTGGAGCGAGCAATGGCGGACGAACCCGCTAGGCAGAAGAAATTGACGGGCCGTGGCCCGAACGAAAATATTGAGAACAACCGCCGCCGAATACAGGCGCGCGACAAATGAAGCCGAGGTGGCATGCCGACGATTCAACAGTTGATACGCAAAGGCCGAAAGCCCAAGCAGTCTCGAACCAGTTCTCCGGATTTGGCCAAGTGCCCGCAACGGCGGGGAGTGTGCCTGCGCGTGTTTACCGCGACTCCCAAGAAGCCCAACTCCGCTCTTCGTAAAGTGGCCCGCGTTCGGTTGACGAACGGCAATGAAGTCAACGCTTATATCCCCGGAGTGGGTCATACCCTCCAAGAGCACTCGGTTGTTTTGGTGCGGGGGGGGCGAGTCAAGGATCTTCCGGGCGTTCGATACCACATCGTTCGAGGAACTTTGGATGCAACGGGAGTAGACGGCCGGAACCGGGGGCGTTCGAAGTACGGGGCCAAGCGACCGAAATAACGGCCCCGGTGGGGCAGACAGATAGATCGCCACTCATAGGGATACGAAATGCCGAGACGTCGAGAAGTTCAAAAGCGAGAAACGCCTGCTGATCCTAAGCACGGTGACAAATTGGTTGGTCAGTTCATCAACGTCCTGATGAGCGACGGTAAAAAGAGTTCTGCCGAATCGATCATCTATGGGGCTTTCGAAGAAATCGAACAAAAGATGCGAAGTGATCCCCTGGCGATGTTTCGCCGTGCGCTCGACAACGTGCGCCCGAGGCTTGAGGTGAAGTCCCGTCGCGTAGGGGGGGCCACCTATCAGGTGCCCACCGAGATTTCGCCGAAGAGGGCTTCGTCACTCGCCATGCGGTGGTTGGCAAGTTACTCGCGAGCTCGGCCCGGCAAAAGCATGCGGGAGCGTCTGGCCAATGAAATTATTGATGCCGCCAATGAGCGTGGCGAGAGCGTAAAAAAGAGGGAAGACACCCATCGGATGGCCGACGCAAACAAGGCGTTCGCCCACTTTCGTTGGTAGCGCGGTCAGGGCCATTGCCCGAATATGACCGCTCATTCGGGGTCTTTCGAGTCGGGTGAGCCAGCGTTGCCTCGCGATGATGAGATCAAATCATGGCCCGAACGGCTCCAGTAGAAAAAATAAGGAATATCGGCATCATGGCGCATATCGATGCCGGTAAGACAACGACGACCGAGAGAATTCTCTACTACACCGGCGTCAATTATAAAATCGGGGAAGTTCACGACGGTGCGGCGACAATGGACTGGATGGAGCAGGAGCAGGAGCGCGGCATTACGATCACGTCGGCCGCGACAACCTGTGCCTGGAGGGACCACCGCGTGAATATCATCGACACTCCGGGGCATGTCGATTTCACGATTGAGGTGGAGCGATCTCTTCGAGTATTGGACGGCGCAGTCGCCGTTTTCTGTGGGGTGGGTGGGGTGGAACCGCAGTCCGAGACAGTCTGGCATCAAGCCGACAAGTATGCCGTGCCCCGGGTCGCTTTTGTGAACAAGATGGACCGGATCGGGGCCGACTTTCCCCGCGCGGTGAATATGATTCGCGAGCGCCTTGGGGCCAATGCCATTCCACTGCAGCTGCCCATCGGTTCGGAAGAGAACTTCAAAGGCGTGATTGACCTAATCACAAATAAGGCGCTTTACTGGGAAGACGACTCTCTCGGCGCAAACTACCGCAGCGACGATGTACCGGATGGGCTGCGGGAAGCCGCTGACGAAGCACGCGAACAGTTGGTAGAGGCCGTAGCCGAACTCGATGACGATTTGATGACTCGCTATCTCGAAGGTGCGGAGCTGACCACCGAGAGTGTCATGGCTGCGTTGCGCCGAGGCACCTTGGCGCTTGAGATCGTTCCGGTTCTGTGTGGGAGCTCATTCAAGAACACGGGCGTTCAGCCGCTACTCGATGCGGTGGTCGATTACCTCCCCTCGCCAATCGATGTGCCCCCCATCGAGGGCATCCGGCCGAAGGATGGCGTTACAGTTCCCAGGAAAGCGGACGACAGCGAACCCTTTTCGGCTCTTGCGTTCAAGCTCGTAAGCGACAAGCACGCCGGCCATCTCGCCTACCTCCGCGTCTACTCGGGTACTGCGAAGAGTGGCGATACTCTTCTCAACGCCGGGAGCGGAAAAAAACAACGGGTTGGCCGCTTCCTGCAGATGCACGCGAATAAGCGTCAGGATGTTGATGAAGTGTACGCAGGCGATATCGTCGCAGCCGTAGGCCTGAAGAACGTGGTCACGGGTGACACGGTCTGCGCCATCAATGCACCGATCGTCCTTGAGTCTCTCGAATTTCCTGACCCGGTAATATCAATCGCGATCGAACCCAAAACCACCGCCGACATGGCGAAGCTTTCAGACTCGCTTGAGTGTTTGGCTTTGGAAGATCCGTCATTCAGGGTCAGTACTGACTCAGAGACCGGACAGACAATCATCTCGGGCATGGGTGAGCTTCACTTGGAAATCATTTCCTCACGCCTCCTGAGAGAGTTCGGGGTCAGCGCCAACGTGGGCCGCCCGCAAGTCGCCTACAAAGAAGCGATTAGCCGCTTGGTCACCGCAGAGGGTCGCTACGTGAAACAAAGTGGGGGCTCTGGCGAGTTCGGGGTTGTCGTGCTCGAGGTGAGCCCCGGTGAGCGTGGTGAGGGCTTCACATTCGAGAGTTCAGTACGGGGCGGATCAATCCCCAAGGAGTACATTCCCGCGATTGAAAAGAGTTGTACCGAATCCGTAGAGAGTGGGGTGCTTGCGGGCTTCCCTGTGGCTGATGTTCATGTGAATCTCTTGGGTGGCGAGTACCACGACGAAGACTCCTCCGAGCGAGCGTTCAGTGTTGCTTCCGCGATGGCCATGGGAGATGCGCTTCGCAAGGCGGATCCGATTCTCCTTGAGCCCGTAATGGGTGTGGAGGTCGTGACTCCAGAGGAGTACCGGGGAGCGGTTCAGGGGGACTTGAATGGTCGGCGCGGCCAGATCATGTCCATTGATGTTCGCGGAGCGGCCCAGGTTATCACTGCAGAGGTCTCGCTAGCAGAAATGTTCGGCTATGTAGGAGCGGTCCGCTCAATCACCCAGGGCAGAGCCACTTATACCATGCAGTTCTCGCACTACGATCGGGTACCGGAATCGGTGTCTAATGCGATCGTCGCGAGCTAGTCGAGGCAGTAGGCTGCAGTTGTAAATGCAGTTGTAAAAAAACAAGATGAATTCCGGCAGGCATTCATCAATCGACGAAGGAAGGACGAGAGGACGCGATGGCCAAGGAGAAGTTCGAGCGGACGAAGCCCCATGTAAACGTGGGGACCATCGGACATGTGGATCACGGCAAGACGACGCTGACCGCCGCGATCACCCAACGCCAGGCCCATAAGGGTTTAGCGGAGTTCACTCCCTTCGATCAGATCGACAAGGCACCCGAGGAGCGCGAGCGCGGGATTACGATTGCGACGGCCCACGTGGAGTACCAGACGACTGGCCGTCACTATGCCCACGTGGACTGCCCCGGGCATGCGGACTATGTGAAGAACATGATTACGGGTGCGGCACAGATGGATGGTGCTGTTCTTGTGGTATCGGCCGCGGACGGCCCGATGCCTCAGACTCGGGAGCATGTGCTTTTGGC
>DUCH01000042.1:7076-7883 GCA_012959865.1 Myxococcales bacterium
GAACTTCTTTCGGGCTACGACTTTCCGGGCGACGACATTCCGATCGTGAAGGGGAGCGCGCTGAAGGCGCTGGAGTCTCCTGATGACGATGGGCTGAACGCCTGCGTGGACGAGTTGATGGATGCGCTGGATTCGTATATTCCGGAACCGGAGCGTGCGTTGGAAAAGAGTTTTCTGATGCCCATCGAGGATGTGTTTTCGATTACGGGTCGTGGGACTGTGGTCACGGGCCGGATCGAGCAGGGCATTGTGCATACGGGCGACGAGGTAGAGATCATTGGCATACGTGACACGTCGAAGACGACGATCACGGGTGTAGAGATGTTCCGGAAGATCCTGGATCAGGGTCAGGCCGGGGACAACGTGGGATGTCTCCTTCGAGGTACCGGGAAGGACGATGTGGAGCGGGGTCAGGTTCTGGCGAAGCCCGGATCGATCACGCCGCACACGCAGTTCAAGGCTCAGGCCTACATTTTGACGAAGGACGAAGGGGGGCGTCATACGCCCTTTTTCAACGGATACCGCCCGCAGTTCTATTTTCGGACCACGGATGTGACAGGTGTCGCGGAACTACCCGAGGGCACGGAGATGGTGATGCCGGGCGATAATGTAGAAATGAAAGTGACGCTGATTACGCCCATTGCGATGGACAAGGAATTGCGGTTTGCAATCCGCGAAGGCGGCCGCACGGTGGGCGCCGGTGTTGTCGCTGAAGTGATCGAGTAGGCGAACCGAATCTAGGCGAACCAAATATCGGAGCGACCGGAATTGGGTGATAGAGGCGCGTAGCACAATTGGTAGTGCATC
>DUCH01000043.1 GCA_012959865.1 Myxococcales bacterium
CCAGGGCTCCAGCGCTTTCGATACGCCCACCCGCTAGCCCAGCAGGACGGAGCAACAGAAGGGCCCAATAGCGGACGCCTCCGGGCGGCGGCCCTCCTCCTCCTCCCGCTGAAGGAATCGGCGTCAAGACGATCGCCACGGAGAGGAGAATGGCGAGCGCCGACCCAGCGGGTGCCTGCCGAGCGGCCACGGCCCATTCAACTTGGTAGATCGCCAGCCACCCCATTGAAACCGTTGACCCCTTCCACCTGCCAGCCATCGAGGAGCGTGCCGGGCGGGCCCGCGAGTTCCACGAAGACGTGGCCGTCGTCGCTCCCCTCGGCGTCATAGAAGATCTCGGAGAGGATCACCCCCGCCGAGGCCGGGGCGGCGAAGCCGCCGAAGATCACGAAGAAGATCAGAGCCCTCGCAAAGAGGGAGTCCGTGCGGAGTGGCGCGTTCATGGTCGTCCTTTCAAGCGGGGTGGGGGCGTATGAATCAATGACGCATAGATGGCGGGTATAGATAGAAGGAAGGCGAGACAATCGAGCGAGAGGCAACAGGGCGGAGTGAAAGAGCCATCGCCTTCATGGCGTCTCTTCACTCCCCGCCGCTGCCCGGCTGAACCACCCCCCCGTCCAGGCATCGAGGCCGGCGGCGAGTTCCCGGGCGCGCAGGCGCAGGGCCACGGCCTCGGGCGAGCCCTTGTCCGGCTGGGAGTCCAGGGCCAGCAATGCGCACAACGCCGGTCGAAATAGAGTTGAGTAAGCCCAACCCTACCCCTACGTGACAGAGCGTTCAGGAGCGTCTCAGCACGTCACTCCATCAATGCATAGGTACATACAGGTACGTATCGCTTCGTTCGGGTACGTCATGCGGACCAAAAAGCGGACCTACGCTACGGCGGTAAGAGGGCGGGCCCGCGACAGGGATCCCCTAGGGATTTAACATAACGCCCAGGCTCGGACGTTGTGCCAGAAGACAGCTTGTGTGTCCTATCCCCCTCGAAACTGCAATCTGGGTCTGCCAGGGAGCCATCGCGCTCGGCCACTCGTCTCGGTCAGCCGTGCTGCTTGGCGAGGCGGGACGATAGCGGGATTCGCCTGGTAACTCCTGCTCGAAGTGGGCGAAATCACTGCAAAATTGCGGCGTTGTTGAGTGCGCTCCTTCCGCCGTCGATTCGACCCGAACCGATCCGGATCGGTTCCCGTGGTGGGGCCAATCATCGTGTTCGGAAAGAATTCGAGGCATTCAGGTTGTAGACCGACCGGTCGGTCTGTATGGTTCTCACCATGCCCTCACAAACGAAGCCCGGAGAGCCCAAATCCGTTGCCGTGCGTCCACCCGATAGCCGGGAGAAGATCCTCGAGGTCGCCGAGGGGCTCTTCGCGTACGGCGGTTACGCCGGCGTCGGCATGCGTCAGCTCGCCGCCACCGTCGGACTCAGCAAGTCCTCTCTCTTCCACCATTTTCCAACGAAGCGAGAACTCTACGCAGCCATGCTCGACCGCGTACTCTCGCGGATTGCCGCAGCCCTCGATGCCGTTTCGGATCACGACGCGGCGCCCGCGGTCCGCCTCGAAGAGTGGATCGACGGGGTCGTGCGGATGCTTTCGGAGGACATGCCGGCGGGTCGATTGATGATGCGTGCGCTTGTCGATGAGGAGCCTTTTCCCGCAGTGAGGCTGACAGCGGATGCCCAGTCCGATCGGGAATTGATGCCCTTCGAAGTGCGGCTCGCCGGGATCGTCGATCGCTTTCGCGCCCTGCTCGAGGAAGGAATCGCCGAGGGCGTCTTTCGTCCTGTCTCGATCGGTGACTCGATCCTGAGTGTGATCGGCGCGGTCGTTTTCCACTTTTCCTCGGGCGATTTCGGCGAGGCGCTGATCGGTGATTCGATCTTTTCCCATGCGGCGGTCGAACGTCGGCGCCGGGAAGTCTCCGAGTTCATTCGCCGAGGCCTGCAAGCGTAGAACGAACGAGGGACGACACGAGGTGTGGCCATTCGTGGCCCGGCTCGGAACCAATCGGGACTGCGCTCCCACTGTTTTCTATCGACGGGAGAATGACATGGACAAGCTGGTATCCGAATATCGACGGCCGATCGGCGATTTTGAAGTGATCGATTTCAGAGACGGCCAGGTGCTCGCGAGTCTGCGTGACGAAGTCGACGTTCCAGTCGACCTGCACTGGACCTGGTCCTGCGACTCCGAGATCGACGATCTCCGACGACTCTACGAGAAGGGCAAGCGGGGCCCCGTCACGGGATTCCCTAGGGATTTAACTTAACGCCCAGACTCGGACGTTGTGCCAGAAGGCAGCTTGTATGTCCTATCCCCCCCAGCTCGCGCTTGTGCTCGTACGGCTCTTTGTCGTGATGATGTTCGTGGTGCATGCCTGGGTTGGCGACGACGCTTTCATCACCCTGAGAAGCGTCGATCACTTCGTCGAGGGACGTGGCCTGGTCTGGAACCTCGGTGAGCGTGTCCAAGTCTTCACCCACCCCTTGTGGATGTTCCTACTCGCGGGCGGCTACCTGCTCACGCACGAACCCTTCTACACGACGCTCTTCATCTCGCTGGCCGTCAGCGTCGGCGTCCTGGTGGTCCTCGAGCGCGGGCTCAAGCCCGAGCCGCGTACCTTGCTGATCATCTACCTGAGCTTGGGTCTCTCGCGTTGTTTCGTCGACTATTCGACCTCGGGGCTTGAGAACCCTTTGACGCACCTCGTGCTGGCTCTCTTCGCGGTGCTTCTCTATCGCAAGGCGCCATTGTTCCAGCTTTCCTTGGTCGCGGCGCTCGCCATGGTCAATCGCATGGACAGCGCGTTGTTCTTTGTGCCCGCGCTGGCCGGCATCAGTTATGTCGGGCTACGTGAAGAGGGCAAAGCCTTCCTCCCGACTTTTCTCAAGGCGGCCCTACTCGGCGGCGCCCCCTTCTTGGCCTGGGAGTTCTTCTCGCTCATTTACTACGGCAGTCTGGTTCCCAATACGGCGCTCGCCAAGCTCAATCACGGCTACCCGAGCTGGCAAGTCTGGCGCCAAGGCGGACTCTATTTCCTCGACAGCCTCATCCACGATCCGCTGACCCTCGTGATGATCTTCGGGTCCCTCGCGGTGGCGCACAAAAGTAAGGAGCGAGCTTCAAAATACCTCGCTGTGGGGGTGGGGCTGTACCTGCTCTACATCGTGCGCATTGGTGGCGGTTTCATGAGCGGCCGCTTCTTCAGCGCGCCCCTCTTGGTGAGCCTCGCTATCATCTCACGCACAAAGCTGGGTGGATGGCGAGGCAGCTACCCTGTCTTTGCCCTCACCTTGATATTGGGGCTCGTCGGATACAATCCGCCGCCCCTCTTCAACTCCGACCGAAACATCGAGAAGGCCAAGATCGGGCGCTGGGGTATCGCCGATGAGCGTCGATTCTACGCGCCCTCTTCGTCTTTGTTCGCGCTAGGCATCGAGGACGATGGCCCCAATTACAAGTGGCGTCGCAAGGGCGAAGGCTTCAACGGGGAGCCACGCGAGGGCCAGCTTCGGCGCGTCTACCGGGCCGCAAATATTGGGTTCCGAGGCTACTACGCGGACAAAGAGGTGCACCTTGTCGACCCGCTCGCCCTCGCCGACCCGATCTTGGCGAGGCTGCCCGCCCGACGCAAGGTCTATTGGCGCACCGGACATTTCGCGCGCTGGATCCCACCTGGCTATACCGATTCGATCCGCACCGGGGAAGTCCAGCTCGACGACCCCAAGCTCGGCGAACTGTGGACAAAGGTAGAGCTGATCACACGAGGCCCTCTCTTCGCGCCCGAGCGTCTGGCTGCCATCTGGGAGCTATCTGGGAGCGGATACAACAAATACGTCACCTACGACACCTACCGCTACGGCGGAGCCCCCCGCACGACGCCCGCGGCCCTAAGAAAGAATCTCGAAGACAAAGAGAAGGCCGCCCAAGCCAAACGCAAGGCCGACAAACGTAAGGCCGCTAAGAAGCGTAAGGCAGCCAAGAAAAGACTCCGTAAGGCTCGCGCGCTCGGCCTGCACGCACCTCCGGAGACCCTGGACCCCAAACAGGTGCAGCGCGAGCTGCCTGATCCACCTGGCGAGAGTCCCATTGAGGCTGAGAAGGACGGGGCCGATACGGACGAACCGGAAAGCAAAGCGAGGGGGATCAAGTTCGTCGGCAACGGGCTCTATGTCGACTTCGACGCCCCGCGGACCGCCTCCTCTTTTGAGGTCGACCTTAGCGATCACGGGAGCTATCGCTTCGATTTCCTTTTGGACGGCAAGCTCGTGGCCGACACCACGCAGGACCCCAAGCTCCCCAAGAAGAAGCGGCTTCAGAGCATCAAAGTGAAGGTCCCCGTGGACGCTCAAGCGTCTGGCTACGATAGCGTTCGTATCCTGCCGCTGTCGGGCAAACGGCCCTATTATTGTGGCGAGTTCCAACTCGAGGACGCGGCGCACTAGCCATTATGGAGCCGCAGCCTTCACCCCGAGAGTGGGTGCTCAAGCACCTCGTCGTGGGACTGAGCCTGGCCTTCTTCGTGGGCATCTTGGGTCGCAGCGTTGTCGTTGATCCTGAAATCGGCTGGGGTTCTGCGCTCTTGCTGTGGCTGTGCGCGCTGGCCTTGACCACCGCTTTCGGTGGGCTCTCGGCGAGCATCGTGGGCGCGATCACAAGCCCACTGACCTTGCTGGACTCAGGGCGCACCCATTGGGTCGCTCGCTGGGTTTCGGGGCTCTGTGCGGGCTTCGCAACCGCCTTGTATGGGCTCGCTTGCGCGGCCCGTATCTTGACCGGCAGTTTCCCGACCGTGATCGTCTGGGACATGTTCAGCGCTTCCCCCTCGCAGTTCATGCACGCTGGCCTCGTGGGCAATACCCTCTACATCGTGGGGGCCCTGGCCCTCTGGCTTGGCGTGGCCTGGTTGGTCTCACGCGCCCTGAGTCCCGCGGGACTGCCAAGGCCGAAGCTCCCCCTAAAGGGCCGTCTCGCACGTGTGCCTGAGGGCCTCTCGCCAGGGCGCCGCTGCGCCCGAGTCCCCCTGGTATTTGGTTCCTTTGGCATCGTCGTCGCGCTGCTCTCTGACGCGAGCGGCCTCGGTTGGCTCGTACACACCGAGACCGTGGAGCGAGTATGGGTGAATTCCCTCGTCGCTCCCGACGAGGGCACACAGAGTCACCTCGAGGTGATCACAGGGAACGCGGCCTCACGCGCGGAACAACTCGAGGCCTGGTCGGAATCGGTCGCCGCGTCGAAGGGTGAGCGTCCGAACGTATTGCTCGTCATGCTCGAATCGGTGTCGCCCGACCACCTGGGCGTGGGGGGCTACGAACGCGATGTGTCGCCACACATCGACGCCCTGGCTGCGCGCGGCTGGCACTACCAGCGGGTCTGGTCCAGTTCGGCCCAGTCCAATTACGCCCAGATGGCCATCTTGTCCTCGCTCTTGCCCATTCGGCACAATCGCCTCGATAAGTACAAGACCCTCAACTACCCCCGCTTCCTCATGCACAACATACTCGCCGAGCTCGGCTACGCGACCGCGACGATCTCGAGCCAGAACGAAGAGTGGCAAGGCATGAAAAGGTTCCAGTCGACCGGGGTCAAGGGCCACGTATTCAAACACTCCTTGGACCATCCTGGTCCGCACATCGGAAAGGGCAAAGAGCGCAAACTTCCTGACCACGTCACGGTCAAGCTCGCCATCCAATGGCTCAACAAGCAGGCCAAAAAGGACAAGGCCTGGGGTCTCTACGTCAATCTCCAGCGCACACACTTCCCCTATAAGCTGCCGCGGCGGCACAAGGGCATCTGGTTCCCCGCCAAGCCCGAGGGGCGCTTTAGTTTTCTCAACTACGACGAGGATCAACGCGAGGCGGTTGTGAACCGCTACGACAACGCGCTGCACTATACCGACGAGCAGATCGGCAAGTTGGTCGACTGGGTCGAGCAAAGTGGTGAGGCTCAGGACACCATCATCATCGTCATCAGTGACCACGGTGAGCGTTTCGGCGAAGGCGGACATGTTACCCACGGCAAGACAGTGGACGACGGAGAGACCCGCATTCCGTGGATCATGGTTTGGCCAGGACATCTTGAACCGGCCCAGATTCCACACCCCGCATCCTCGATCGACCTCATGCCAACCCTGGCTTCTCTGCTGGAGATCCCGCCGCACCCTTCCTTCCAAGGGCACGTCGTCACCCCTGACACAAGCGACGGCTCCGTTATCGGCACGCGGCTGCAAGGCCTAAAGTTCCTCGACTCAGTGGTCTGTTGGCCTTGGAAACTTGTATTTGACTACACCGGTCGCAAGAAGACTCTCTTTCGACTCGACCATGATCCCCTTGAAGAGGACGACCTCTTCGAGCGCGAGAAAAAGGTGGAGCAACGTCTACTGATGCTGCTCAAGCGTCAACGGGACATCCAGCTGGCCTGGCACCGCGACCCTAACAAGGATCCTCGCGGCCACCGAGCCTTTGCGCCTCGCGTTCCGCGTTGCCCTGACCTGCCCAACTAACCCCGCTCAATCCGCTTCAAGATCTAGATAGCGCAGTTGTGGGTACGTCTCGCGGAACTCAGCCTCGATAAGGTCCACCTCGTCAGGGGATAGGACATTCAAGCTGGCTTCCAGCACAACGTCCGAGCCTGGGCGCTATGCTAAATCCCTAGGGGATCCCGTGGCGGGCCTCTATTCCGCCCTGAGTTTCTCTTTCTATATACGTATCCCTGCAGACAGGTCCTCTCTCAATTCCTTTCTCACTCTTTTTCCGTCCCTTCCTCTTTCCTGAGGTTCGGACCGTCTCATTCCCTTGGAGAATTTCGATGCCTGACTTTGAACTGCTGATCAACGGAAAAATGAGTCCGGGTGCTTATCGCCTGGACGTCATCAACCCCGCCACCGAAGAGCTTGCGGGCACCTGCTCCCGGGCGTCCGAATCCCAGCTGGATGAAGCGGTGGATGCCGCCGAGGCCGCGCTCCCGGGTTGGGGGGCAACGCCCATCGAGGAGCGCCGCCAGGCACTCGGAAAAGTGACCGAAATCGTCATGGCCAATGCCGACGAACTCGGAGCAATTCTTACCAGCGAGCAGGGCAAGCCCCTGAACGAAGCGGTCGCCGAAGCCTACGGGTTGGGTGCGTTCACCCAGCATTTCGCAGCTATGGATCTTCCCATCGAGGTGCTTGAAGACACCGAAGCTCGCCGGGTCGAAGTCCATCGGGCGCCGCTGGGCGTTGTGGCCGCCATCATCCCGTGGAACTTCCCCCTGATCCTGCTCGGCTTCAAGCTGGGTCCCGCGCTGCTCGCGGGCAACACCCTGGTCGTCAAGCCAGCCCCCACCACGCCCCTGGCCACCCTCCGCTTGGCGGAGTTGATCAAGGATGTGCTGCCTCCGGGTGTTTTGAATGTCATCGCCGACGCCAACGACCTGGGCTCAAAAATTTCGGCTCACCCCAAAATTCGCAAGGTCTCATTCACGGGCAGCACGGCCACGGGCTCCAAGGTGATGGCGGGTGCCGCGGTGACTCTCAAGCGCATTACTCTCGAAATGGGCGGGAACGATGCGGGACTGATCTTGGGCGATGTCGACCCCAAGAAGATTGCTCCTGAAATTTTCGCCGCCGGATTCCCCAACAATGGACAGGTGTGCATCGCGATGAAGCGCGTCTATGCCCATGAGGATATCTACGATGCGCTGTGCGAGGAACTCGCCGCCATTGCCAAGTCCAAGAAGGTGGGCGAGGGCACTGAAGAGGGCGTCGAACTCGGCCCCCTCCAGAACAAGGCGCAGTACGAGAAAGTCAAGGCGATCATCGCCGACGCGGCCGAAAAGGGAACGGTGATCGCGGGCGGATCGGCCCTCGACCGACCCGGCTATTTCATCGAACCCACCAT
>DUCH01000044.1 GCA_012959865.1 Myxococcales bacterium
TGCCACCAGAAGCAGCGCTAGGAGACCGCAGATCGCTGTGACCGAATCCGTTCGGCGAGCGGAATCCGACGCCCATTCGCGGATCCGACTGCCGATACCTTCGAAGAAAGTTTTATCCCGTGTGTAAGAATTTCGCATTGTCGAGTAGATCTCCCTCAAAAAATCCGCCAGCCTCGGCTTCTGCCTAGAACTGTTGACGCGACGCGCCTGTTTCGTTGATGCAATGCTCGGCTGCGGTGGTCAGGTTCCGTCCTGAGTTTTACTATTCGGTCTTCTCTCTGCTCGTTTTCCTCATCGAGGAAATTGCATCTCGTTTACTCGTCTGAAGTCGACGCTGTAGCAGTCAACACCGAGGGAACGAAAATTTCGATGAGTCTAAGGCGAAGCGCTTGAAGAAATTCTGAAGCGGGCAACGTTCGATCTAAATGGGACAATCGTTGCTCTAAAACGGGAAAGAATTGCACTATCACTGCTGGTTTAGTGGAATGTATGACTGGGACTTTTTTCTAGCGATTCCTACGTAATAGATATCTTTTCGCCGAGAGGAGACGGGGAGAAAAGGGAAGTCGGTCAATCGATTTACGCGGGAACTGCACATTTCGGAAGTTTTCGTCGCAAGCTTTCACTCTCGTCGAAGACGCGAACTTCAGAAATAGTTGATCTTGCTTACCCCATTGTAAGATCTGCCAGAATTTGCCTAGCAAGGCATTTTCCGACCGACCCGTTTCATCCAGATAGGTCTAGTGCGCACCGCCTAGGTACGACCGCCGCGAACGCCGAAGGCGGGGGCGGAACGAACGCACGGGACGATCCATCCGGAGGCAGGGCAAGCGATGAAAATCAGCCGCATCCACGGGGACCCGAATCGTCGAGTCAGAGCGAGACACCACACTGCACCCACGTACTTCGGTCGATTAGGGAATGGTCGTCGAGATGCTGACAGAAGAGGCAGACGCCATTCGGCACGGACGGATCATCCACTTCCGGCTTGGGAGGAGGGTGCCAGGAGTGCTGTTTCCCGACAGGGGCCGCTCCTCCTGCTGGGTTGAGGGCAGAGTCTCGGCTCGCTGAACAGAGGGGTGGCACTGGGACCAGGGTGGCGACGGTTTCCGGGTCCCGGCGAAATAATCTGGGCTACAGACCGACGCGGCGGAATCGATGGACCCAAACACGATGGTCCGGATCCCATTCCATCCCTTTGTGCATCCGTATGATCAGCGACCTGTAAGACTCCAGGTCTTGGAAACCCTCTTTCCGGGCCTCGGATTCGCCCATTTCACCCAGCCGGTCGTGGGTCAAGGACGTAATTTCAAATTCCCCCCCTTGAAGCTCAAACTTCTCACCCGGGTAACCGTACACACCGTTTCGACGCTGCTCGGTCTTCTCTCCCTTCAGAGCAGAACGGACGAGCATTGCGTGCCGTACCAACCGGTCGATCGTACATGTCTTCTCAGGATAATCGTTCACTGCCCAGCTCCATTCCGGCGAATCAGAAACCCAATTGCCATCGGAGGCGGTTACTCGCCGCAGGAAAAGAGCCTCCGAAGCTCTCGTCTGCACAATCTAGAGCGATCCCTTACCCGGGGTCAAGCTCGAGAAGTCGAAAATAGCCCGATCAAGAGCCCATGGATGGGTATCGATAAAGCGGTGGGCAAGGCATCGACTCATCCTCAATGCTTTACCGCGACGATTCTCCAGTTGAGGTCTGCGATTTTGGCCTTTTCGGCGTCTGTCCAAGCTTGGCCACCTGTTTGAAGAAGATCGAGGGATTCTTCGACCCAGGGTGGTAGGACCCGAATCGTCTCGAGGGCTCTGACCAGTCTTCTGCCATTGAGAATCAAATCGCGCTTTTGCTCGCATAATGGCCAGGCCTCGCTCTTCGAAGGGGCCGAAAGGAGAACCTCGAAGCCGGCTCTTTCCAATGCGGCGCAGACATCGGCCGGATACATCGATTGAGTAGCAGCCAGGGTGGGGAGATAGGTTTTGTGGAGCGTCACGTGCTCATCGTTGTTCCAGTCGAAATAGGGGCTGAGAAGATATTCCGAACAGGCGTATCGCGCCCCGGGTTTCAATACTCGGTACATCTCGCTCGCGTGAGCATCCAGCTCTTCTTTCTTGAAGAAGGGCCAGACCGCCTGGAAGGAGAAGCACCCGTCGAAGGTCTCTGGCTCATAGTCGAGCGGATCGTGATGATTGCCGACCTTGAAGTGGAGCCGATCGCTCATTTGGCATTCCGCCGCCCAGTCGACCGCGTTCTCGATTTGATTCGGGTCGATGTTGTAGCCCGATACCTGCCCCCCGGTCAGAGTGGCGAGGTAGTGCGCGATACGTCCACGTCCACATCCCATATCCAATAGGTGCGAACCGTCAGGGTTCTCAAGCTTCAGCTCCTTCAGAACTGCTTGCTCGCACAAAAGTTGGTTTGCATACAGCCCTTCCGAATCATCCAGCATCGGGGGGATATAGAGTTTCTCCAGGTCGAAGACAGACAACATGTTGTTCAGGACTTTGTAATAATCCGCGACCGCTTTGGTCTCGTCTTGTGTCTCGGTTTCCTCGCCCGCTTGCATCCTCTGGAAAAATTTGTACGCGTCGACACAGGCTTGCTTGTCCTCTTCGGGCAACGTCGCGAGTCGTTTTAATCCGATGGCTGCAGTTTTGACTCGGTACCAATTCACGTCATTGTTTCCTTTTGGGTTTGATCGGCGAAGTATACCGGGCGGTAGCGCCAAAGGCGTGTCTCAAACCCGACGTCGGGAATTGTCTCGCTTCGGCGGAACCGCCAGCCGGAGCCAAGGGGTTCGAAACGGGCTGCGGCGATGTTTTCCGTACCTTGTTTCGTCGGCATCGCACTCACTCGTCATGAGAATATTCTGCACCCTGGTGTCGCTAGGATGAATGGGTCAAAATCCGCTAGCGCCGGTCGGGTTCTAAAAGCCGAGCCTGCGGCGTGGGAGTGCGCTGGCCGGCCTTGGGGGATCTGCCCCGGACGTTCATTCTGGAAGCCCATGAAGGGAGGAGGCGATGGCCCACGAACTGGAGGAACCCGATTTCGCGCTGCAAGAATATCCGGGACGAGAGCTTCACGATGCGCTGCGAAGGCATCGCGAACGCCACCCCGTCACGCCGGCGCGCTTCCTTGGTCAACCCGCATTCGTAATTACCGGACACGCCGCGCTGCGCCGTGCCTTCGCTGACGATGTCCGGTTCCCGGGCCACCGGATGTACCAAGCTTCATTCGAAGGCGCAATTGGTGAAAGCTTCATCTCGATGGGCGACGACGCGCGGCATCGCGTCTACCGAAAACTCGCGACGCCTACATTTCGATCACGCGCGGTCGCGGCATACGAAGACGAGAGTCTAGTAGGGATCGCGCGCGAGCTCGTCGATAAGTTGAGTGAACGAATCATAGCCGGCGAGACCGTCGATCTTGTTTCCGGTTTCACTGCGAGCTTCCCCTACCGGGTAATCACGCGCTTGTTGGGCCTTCCCCGAGACCGTGAGAACGAGTTCCATGCTTGGGCCGTCGCATTGCTCGGATTTCGCGACGATCCAGCCAGAGGCATCGAGGCCCGGAATGAACTCACGCGCTATCTGGCTCCCATAGTCGAAGAGCGTCGTGCGAATCCCCAAGAAGACGTCATCAGTGGGCTCGTGCAAGCGGAAATCGAGGGTCGGAAGCTATCGAACGAAGAAATTTTTTCGCATATTCGGCTACTTTTTCCGACCGGTGGCGAAACCACCTACGGGACGCTTGGCAACCTGATTTCGACACTGTTTTCGGAAAATCTGTGGAGCGAAATTGCCGGGGCCCCGTCTCACATCCCGCAGGTTATTGATGAAGCGTTGCGCTTCGAGTCTTCGATTGCGGTGTTGCCGCGCATGTCGGCGTCGTGCGAAACCGAATTCGAAGGTGTGACGATTCCACCCGATTCGTGGCTGATGTTCGCAGTCGCCGGCGCGAACCGAGACCCGAGTGTCTTCGAAAGCCCAGACACTTTCGACATCGGGCGAACCTCAGGTGACATGCTCACGTTTGGACGCGGAAAAAAGAGCTGCCCGGGGATGCACTTCGCGAAGCGCAACATGATCGTTGCTCTGCAGGTCTTGCTCGAGCGACTCCCGGCTCTCGAACTTGTCGATACGAACGCGGCGATTCCCCGTCGCTCGGTGTTGCGCGCACCCGACGCGCTTCGCGTGCGCGCTCGGCGCTGATTCGGGTTTTTGCTCCTTCGGGTTGCGGGCCTTTCCACGGGCACCGAAGCGAGCGCTTGGTGCTTCGACTCCGCTCCTTTATGAGCTGGGCGGGTCCAGGCGAAAGAACCATGCGCCGAATTGGGGGTCGGGTCCGCCGCCATACTTCATTTTGGCCTGTTCCTTGAGTCGGGCTTCGAGGGCGGGGTCGTCGAATTTTTGCAGGCGTCGCGGATAGCGCTTCCCGGCGATGCGGATCACCGCCTCTGGATTTTCGAGTGCCTTCTTGTGCCAGGTCTTGAGGGGGGGGAAGTCGAGGCTGGCGGGAATATAGTCGTGGCCATCGGCCGTGAGAATATTGGTCTTTCGGGAGCGCCCGTCCGATTCAAACTCGACGTACAGGTGATCGGATACAAAGCTCCAATCAATGGGTCCACCCGTAACGATCTCCCCAGTTGTGAGCGACCCGCCGGGAAGCAATTCGACCAGCGACCCGCCGGAAAATCGACTGACGACGATGAGAAGAGCGACGAGGCCGACGACTACAGCGAGTGTGGTTCCAAGAAATTTCGCAAATTTCTTCACTTTTGTCCTATCGAGTGGGGGGGTGGCCGAGTTGTTGATTCAATCGGGGTTCGGTCTCGGAGCGTCGGTCGGAGCGTCGGTCAGAGCGTCGGTCAGAGTGGCCGAGGTCTTGGCTCTTTCGCCCGGACCTCCTGCAGTGGCTTCTGTAACCGGCTCCAAAAACAGCTTTTATCTGGATGTCCTAGGGATTCAGTTGAAAAATAGCGATTTCGCCTGAGCACTTGTTATGGAGAGACGTTGAGACAGAAATCGAACTACAGTTTCTAAAATTTGAGGTCGCCGGTTGCTGACGCCAAGGGGGCGAGAAGCTCGGCTCGAGCCTGGACTAGGGAGCTCCGCATGGGCTGGTTTAACTCGATAGGGGGTGTGTCGGTGAGAAGGATTGTGTGTCTTTCCTGGATTCCGTGGGTGCTTTGCTTGGCCTGCGGTCCGGTGGACGAGTACCCAGGGCTGCGCCTTGGTGGCACCGTGAGTGAGCGACCCGAGAGTTTTCTCTTCCTGCAGGACCACGAGGTGATACAACTTGAGGCCTGGGGTGTGGTCTTTCCCCGGGTAGTCAATATCTGGGGCGTGGGCGCTCCCGATGCCCTTTATGTGTGGGGGGATCCCGATTCGGGCTGGGCGACGCGGGTGGCGGAGAGGCCCGAATCGGTTCGTGTCCGGCTTGGAGACAAGAGCTACGAAGTGAGAGCCAGCCCGGTCACCGATCCCGCGGAGAAGGCCCGCGTCGTGGCCAGCTATCAAGCGAAATACGGGTCGAGTCTCAAGGCGATGTACGGCCGGCCGACCACAGTGGACGATTTTGATTTGCTGTACCGGCTCACCCCCCGATGAGCTGACCCCGGGGTAGTGTAGGCACCGAGCGCCGAAGGCGACTGTCGGTTTCAATCTGCCTGCGCGTGCCGGTTTAGGCGGCGCCGTGTGTGTTCGAGGGTCTTCAACGGGCCTTTCAGCCGATTGTCCGCTCGTTCTCGTTCCGCCTTCGGGATGCCGTGATCGCCCAGTGCGCGTTCTGCGCCCGGGCAGATAAATTCAGCCGGGGGGCTGACTCGTTCGGTAGACTGGTCTTGGATTTTCGCGGAGAGACGGGGGTCATGGATAACGACGAGTACGGAGGCCGGCTGCCCACTTGGTTCCACCGGTGCAATTGGGCCGGGGGCGCGCTGGCCTGCTTGGGGATCGGGATCTACCCGGGGCTCGCCTGGGAAGCCTCGATTCCCGCCCTGGTCTGGGCGGTGGTCTGGCTCGTGCTGGGGGCGGGAGCCGCTCGCAACGCTTGGCGCGGTATCAACAGCATTCACGTTCCGGCCCGCTTCCGCAGGAGGCCCAACGGTAAGGAGTGACGAAGCCCAGGCACCCCACGCTGCAGGTCTTCGCGCTTCCTTCGGTGCGACTCTTTCTCCTGGCACGCTTCAGCATGCTCTTCGGGCGGGCCCTGATCGCGGCCATGCTCTCTTATCACATCTTTGCCGTGACAGACTCGTACGCGGCACTGGGTATTCTGGGCCTGGTCGAATTCGCGCCGGTAATCCCAGTTTCCCTATTGGGCGGGGCGGTCGCTGATCGTTTTGACCGCCGCAAGCTGCTCATTGCCGCCGCTTTGGCCTCGGGGCTCGGCGCGGTACTCCTGGCCGGGCTTGGGTGGCGGTATCCGGACTGCCTGACCGGTCTCTTGGCCGTCGCCTTCGGGCTCTCGGTGGTGAGCGCTTTCTCGCGGCCAGCCGGTAGCGCGCTGCTTCCGAACTTGGTTCCACGCGAGATATTTCAAAACGCCTCGGTGGTCGCCTCCAGCGTGGTCCAGGTGGCGTTCATCTCGGGCCCCGTGGCCATGGGGCTACTCGTTGCGCGCCACGGTTTCGGGGCCCCGTACGCGCTGGCCGCAGTGGGCTACGCGATCTCCCTCGTCTTTCTCTTCGCCCTGCGCGCGCCGCGGGTCGAGGGCGAGAAATCCGATGTCTCCTGGCAGGCGGTGCGCGAAGGCATCGCATTCGTGCGGGGCCACAAGCCGATCCTCGGTTCGATCACCCTCGACATGCTGGCGGTGATCTTCGCCGGGGCCACCGCGATGCTCCCGGTCTACGCCCACGAAATTCTCCAGGTGGGTCCCGAGGGTTACGGTCTCCTGCGGGCCGCCATCGCCATGGGGACGTTGGCCATGGCGATGGGGCTCATGATCCTGCGCCCCTTTGCGAGACCCGGACGGGCGCTGCTGGTGGCGGTCTTCTTCTTCGGGGTGGCCACCATCGTCTTCGGACTTTCGCGCTCGATGACCCTTTCGATGCTCGCGCTTATCGTCGCCGGCATGGCCGATCAGGTGAGCATGACCGCCCGTGCGGTGATCCTCCAGCTCTCGACGCCGGATACCCTGCGCGGGCGCGTGAACGCGGTGAACTTCATCTTCATTGGGGCGTCGAACGAACTCGGCGAAGCCGAGTCGGGTTTCCTCGCTTCGCTCACCAGCGCGACCTTCTCGGTGGTGGCCGGCGGCGCCGTGTGCCTGGGCGCCCTGGGGTGGGTGGCCGCCCGCATGCCCGCGCTCGGCCAATACCGACCGGGTTCGCCGGGGGGGCGAACCGCTTCCTGAAATTCCAAGCGCCCGGCCTTGCCAACTGCGCAAATGCTGAGACGGATGTTCGCGGTGCCGTCGCCCAGGGCTACGGCATCAAAGGCCAAATTGGCGAGCGCTGCAATTGTGCCCGTACCGGTTCGCAGCGGGTCTTAAGATTGGGAGTTCGCGGCCCAACACGCCTTGTCGGGGCGATATGCCCGTCCGATTCGTTCTGAAGCGGGGAGAGACCGGGGTTGTTCAGCCCGATGGAACTGGGTCTCCGACGGTTCGCGCTTCCGCGAGTCGTTCGAGTGCAGATTGGGGGAGATCGCGAACCGCCGCGGCCCGCTTCGCTGGGGCGAAGGTCTTGTGGGCGACTCTCGTTCGCCGAATCCCGTGCGGTGGGCCCTCCTGGCCCGGTGAGCGCGACGGTTGTGTCTCGCGCGAATTCCAGCGATGATCGATCCCGCGGCGCGGCTCTTCCCGCCGACGAATCGGAGCTTTAGTGAATCAAGAGAACACTCTTCGGGCCGGCCAGCGAC
>DUCH01000045.1:0-3970 GCA_012959865.1 Myxococcales bacterium
GGTCCCATCGCGACGGGTATGGGACTGATTCTCTATTACTACCTCGATGACCCTTCGGGCAGGCATACCCTTGAGGAATTAAGAACAATTCAGGATTGGTTCGTAAAACCGCGATTGCTGAGTGTCTCAGGGGTGACAGAGGTCCTCGGAATCGGAGGCTATGAGAGACAATTTCAAGTGAGGGTAAATCCGGAAAAACTCGTCCAATATGATGTTTCCATTTCCGATCTGATCACGCGCTTGGAAAAGAATAACCGGAACACCGGAGCTCAGTTCATCGAAAGAAATTCGGAGGAGGTCGTTGTTCGGTCGATTGGTCTCGCGACTTCAAAAGAAGATATCGAAGCCATAGTGATTCGCTCCTACAACGGCCGACCCACATATGTGCGCGACGTTGCGGAAGTCACCGTCGGTGGCGGTATTCGGCGGGGGCTGCAGACCCGAGACGGCGAGCGTGAAGTGGTCGCGGGAATGGTTGTCAAGCTTTATGGGCAAAACTCCGCCGGAGTGATCGACCTGGTAGAACATGAAATACAGAAGCTGAACAAAAGTCTCCCCGGGGAAGTAGTACTGGTTCCCTACTACGAGCAGCGCAGTCTGGTACAGGCCTGCCTCGCAACCGTCCAGAGCGCCCTGGTTCAAGGATCCGTAGCCGTGGCGATGGTCATTTTCCTCTTCATGGGGGGCTGGCGGCCGGGCCTAATAATTGTTCTCTCCCTCCCGTTCGCAGTGCTATTTGCCACTCTCTGGATGTCCTATTTCGGAATTTCGGCGAACCTGATGTCGCTTGGGGGGCTCGCGATTGCGGTGGGCATGCTGGTCGATGGAGCGATCGTCATCGTGGAAAACGTCGACCGGAGGTTGAGTTCAGCGGATGCTTCTGCGCCCAGAACTGAGTTGATCGCAGATGCGTGCAGTGAAGTTATGCGCCCAATTCTTTTCGCAACGCTGATTATTATCGCCGCTTTCTCACCGATCTTCGGCCTCCAAGGAGTGGAGGGTAAAACTTTTAGGCCTCTGGCCCATACAGTCGGTCTCGGCATGGCAGGAGCCCTGACATTCTCGCTGGTGTTTGCCCCGGCATTGATTTCATATCTGCTGAAGCGTCGTGTCAAGCCCTCTCGAAGGTTCGTGACGGGTCTTTCGTCCCTCTACGAGAAGATTTTGGGCGCAACTTTTCGACATCAGTGGATTGCAGGGGCGGGCGGGATGGCTCTCGTATTGATTGGTGTGCTTGTCTTCCCAACTCTCGGATCCGAGTTCACGCCCCGTTTGCAGGAAGGCACGCTTGTTATTCGTCTAACGATGGCCCCGTCTATCGCTTTGTCTGAGAGCCAGCGAATCACCCAGATCGTGGAACGCAGGCTGATGGAGGTAGACGAGATCACTGGAGTAGTGAGCCGCATTGGGCGAGGAGAAGTCGGTGCGCATGCGGATCCGGTCAACAGCGCGGAAATTTTGGTCGTACTCAGGCCTCGAGAAGAGTGGACTTCCGCTTCATCGCAGGAGGGGCTCGAAGATTTTATTCGAGGCGAGCTGGGGAAAGTTCCGGGTGCGGCCGTCAATTTTACTCAGCCCATCGCGATGACAGTGGATGAGCTTCTTGAAGGAACCCAGGCAGAAATCGCAGTCAAAGTATTCGGGGAGGATGTAGAATTACTTAAAACGCAGGCCGACGAGATATCCCGCTTGATCGCCACAGTTCAAGGCGCGGAAGACGTGCAGGTCGACCAAGTTTCGGGAATTCCCCAATTGGTCATCCGAATAAACAGGGAATCGGTAGGGCGCCATGGACTGAATGTTGAGGACGTACAGAGGACTATCAGCGCTTCGGTCGGTGGTGAAGTGGCCGGCCAGGTTTTCGAAGGTATGAAAAGGTTCGATATTCTGGTGCGCCTGGACTCTAAGTACAGACAGAGTCGCGAGGCAATCGGCAGGCTCTTGATTGACGCGCCCGGCGGCTACCGGGTTCCTCTGGGCGAGCTCGTTACTTTGGAGGAGGTTGTCGGCCCTCGCCAGATCAAGCGAGAAGACGGACAGAGATTCGTTGTAGTTCAGTGCAATGTCTCCGGGAGAGATATAGGTAGCTTTGTAAAAGAGGCTCAGGAGTTGGTCGAGGCTCAGGTGACAATCAGGCCCGGATATCGAGTGATCTGGGGGGGGCAATTTCGCTTGCAGGAGCAGGCAAACAAGCGGCTTGGTCTTACTCTCCCGCTGACTCTCTTTCTGGTGTGGATTCTTCTCTATTTGGCCTTTGAGTCGGGAACGAGTGTCTTGGCGGTCTTGTCAAATATCCCGCCAGCACTGACAGGGGGAGTAGTGGCCCTGGCCGTAAGCGGTCAGAACCTTTCCGTGCCCACCTCGGTTGGATTCATCGCTCTCTTTGGAATCGTTCTTGGTAACGGCATGGTGATGATTGCCGCAATCAATCGACTGCTTGGTGAAGGGGTGAATCGGAAAATAGCTTGTGTCGACGGTTCCGTTTCTCGGATCAGGGCAGTTCTGATGACAGCGGCCACCACGGCATTGGGCCTCAGTCCGTTGTTGTTGTCGTCCGGAGTAGGAAGCGAAGTTCAGCGGCCTCTCGCGACTGTCGTTGTGGGCGGGTTGCTCACATCCACCCTGGTCACGCTGTTCGTTCTTCCGGTTCTTTACAAATGGCTCCTGTCCTACCGGGCAACGCATCCACTGAAGCCCCGATTAAGTGCTTCGGGCACACACAGCCCGACAATCCCCAGTAGAGAACCATCCCAGTTTTCTGCCTAGACCCGCGATGGATTCTGGGCGCTCCGTTATGCTCAACCTTCAACTCACGACTGCGGGTGGTTCGGGTTCTCTGCGGATCAAATTGCCGGAAGCGTGCTCGCGGTGCTAACTCCCGATTTCGGGCAGAATGCGATTCGCATCGGGCTTGCCCGGCGCAAAGGACTCTCGATCAAACTCTTCGAGCCACGTCGATTCGAGCATTTCCATGACTGTCCATCCGCGTTCTGCTACTTCGTTGGCTGCTCTCGGGGAGAGGGATCCGGCAATTAGGAGGAACTTGCGTCGCCCGTCGGTGTCGGGGCCGAGTTCGCGATCGATCGTCTCCATGACCTGAGCTGCCCCCTTTGTCCAGTAGCCGAAGTCAATGTTTAGCGGAAGGACGATATCTCCGTCCCTTGTTGCGGCTGCGATGAAGCCGCCGGCGGAAAAAAGTTTTTCGAGTGCTCCTGAATTTTGATGGAAGCCGAGGAGAATTAGAGCCAGCCGAGTGAAGGAAATCGATTCGGCGATCGTGTCGGGATAGATAGCGAGCTCGATGAACTCGCTTCGACTTGCGACGCCCGTCATGGCGTTGAGCGATTCGACGATCTCGAGTTGAGCGCTCGGCGAATACCAGGAGTGGTTGACAAATTCCTCCGCAGTTTCGTCGTCCACTCCGAAGTCGTCGATCAGGGCCTTGCGGTTCTTGATCCGAATGGTTTCGGGTGTTGCGTCTCGGAGCTCGCGTTTCATGTCGTCACTGGTGTTGGTGACTGTCAGAGCGATGGACGCGCCTCCGGGTACCGCCATCAGGGGCAGGCGTACCGACAGGCCGCCGGCGAGGGAAAGCCAGCCCAGTCGATCGAGTTCGTCCTGCAGTTGAATGTTTGTGCTGTAGGGGTCCACCCCTAAGCGATACGCCCACTCGCGTTTGGCTCTCCCAAAGCCGATAAGTTCATGGAAGTAGTGGTCCTCAAGGTAGGTTCGTCCGGCTCCAGTCATCTCGTAAAAGTTTCGCGCCATGGACCACATTCCCTTGGGAATATTGCTTGTTGTCCGGATCGGGTGCATGAGGAGTTGCATGCCGCCCTCGGCTGGAGCCTCTGCGGCATTAGCGAAAGCGAGTACGTATACGTCAGAGTCCGCAACGTCCGCTTCCTCGAGAGACCGCACTGTTTCGATCTCATGAATGCGCTTGCGAAGCATTCCCCGGCCACGCGCCTCT
>DUCH01000045.1:3982-7836 GCA_012959865.1 Myxococcales bacterium
ATGGAATAGATGTAGATAAAGCCAACCCCATAGCGGATGCCCAGTACCTGAAACCCGGGGCCTTTGCGTTGCTCGGGCGCGAGTACTTTTTTCGGGTCGAGTCTACCGGCTGGAACTTCGAACAGACCCTGATCGGGCATCCTCCGGTCAAGAATTTCGTAACTCGACTGCGGGCCCAATCCAGCTACGGGCATATTCGGTGCGCAAGCCGCCGTCAAAGCGGAGATCGCTACAAGTGAGTACGCCCAGTAGTCAATTCTCACCCGGATTTGAGTCTCGCCTCGCTCACCCTTCACGGCCTCTGGGTGAAAATGAGGAAACTAGGAATCGAGAACTTTGAAGACGGTCTCGAAAAGTTCTTGAACGCGATACGGCTTCTGGATAAATGCATCGAAAAGAAAAGTAGCATCTTCCCCGGATAGAACGTCCTTAGTGTATCCACTAGAGAGGATGAGGCGAATCGGGTACTCCTTCGCTCGGATTTCGGTCGCCACGGCTTCCCCATTTATGCCCGGCATCTCCATATCGACCATCGCCAGGTCAAAGCGGTCGGGGTTTTGAGCGATCGTTCTGAGCCCGTCCTCTCCGCAGTTGCAGGTCTCTACCTCGTAACCCACTCGGGTCAACATCCTAGTCACAATCCGAAGAACGGTCGGGTCATCGTCGATCACCAGGATTCGTCCCTGTCCTCGAACGGCTTCAGGATTCTTGGGTGCGACAGCAGGGGCTGTGACTTCGAGTTCGGAAATCGGCAAGTAAATGGTAAAGGTAGTGCCGGTCCCCTCGAGGCTCGCAAGATTGATTGCGCCGTCGTGCGCCTCTACGATCCCCAGCACCGCCGAGAGGCCAAGCCCACGTCCAGTAAATTTCGTCGAGAAAAAGGGCTCAAAGCAGCGGTTCATGACCTCTTCGGACATCCCAGGGCCGGTATCTCTGATTTCAAGGACGACATAGTCTCCAAGACTCGGTGGGTGGAGGCTTGTTGGTCCGCCCTCATGGCTGTCTTTCGAAATGATGGTCTCTCGACGCGTTTGAACAAAAATACCTCCTCCCGCCTCGTCGCTCGCCTCAGAGGCGTTGATTAAGAGGTTCATCACGACCTGCTGGAGTTGGGTAGGGTTGCATCGAACTGGATTAATCGTCTTCGAAAGGGAGTACTCGACGCGGACTCGCTTTGAGACAGAGAGGGAAAGAAGAGAATCCATTTCGCGAATCATATCGTCGAAATCGATGATGGTTTCGATGAATTTACCTTTGCCCGCGTAGGCGAGCATCTGCGAAGTGAGGGCCGCGGCCTTCTGAGCGCCGGAATCGATTTCTGCGACGGCCGATCGGACTTCCTTGTCCAGATTGGTATCCAGTAGGATCAAGCTGGTGTTGCCCGAAATCTCCATCAACAAATTGTTGAAGTCGTGCGCGATTCCGCCAGCGAGGACGCCAAGGCTTTCAAGTTTCTGGGCCTGATGAAATTGTGCTTCGAGTAGCCGCTTCTCTTCTTCAGCCCGCCGCCGCCGCCGATTGATAATGGCCAACCCGACCCCGGTCCCAGCGGCTCCGGTGCCCCACAACACGAGGGTCAGCCAGTGAATCTCTCGGCGGGCATCCATTCGCATGCTACTAAACTCTCGAACAGCCTTTTCAACTTCAAACGAAGCCGCGAGAGTTTCGGTGAAGATGACATCAAATTTTTCATCGATCGCGGTACCCGCCGATGAATCGGTTGAGCTCCCCTCTCGGGTTCGGGCGAGAGTTTCGAGCGCCAGTACGCGTTCCGAGAGCTTCTCGAGCAGGGCCCAAACCGAAATCCCTCGTGAGGGAACGAAGTCGAGTAGCTGCTTGTCAACCTGTTGTTGCTCGGTTTCGAAACGGGTGAGCGAAGTCTTCGCAGATTCAAACAATCCCCAGACCTGTTCTGGTCTGATATTCGGATCGCCGGTAAGGAGTTCTTCAAACCATAGATGGGCTTCGGCGAGATTCTCCCGCACTGCTCCGAGGTGCTCTTGGACTCGACTCTGGTCTTCGATTTCGCCGAGCCAGCTATTGTGTAGGTACAACAGCGGGCCGAGGGAAATTAGAACGAAAAAAAGAATCGCCGTAGCGAAAGATTGGACGCGTGTTTCGTCACGCATGGTATGCCGCCTGTGGGTAAGTAAACGATGGGAAAAGAGTGATTGTCAGCGCCGCACCACGTTTCTTGACTGCATTCCCATTCACTCGAGAATTTTCAGGAGTCGGACTTCCCGATAAGCGAAGATCGCTTGAGATGTTCAAGGAGAGTTGAGACGATTGAAGTTGGGTTTGGATCTCGCGGTGGCTTGATGATAGGCATTCGTTGCACTCAAGGGTTGCGGAACGGTTCACGGTTGCGTTTTCAATGTGGAGACAGGACGCGGACCGATCCGGACCGCCACCGGGTTGCAAAGCGTCCCGGCATCCGGCGGAATTGACAGAAATGCAGGCCACGGCGATTGCCAGTCGGGATGCCTTCATTCGGCCGTCCGGCTAGGGTGCCGAGGTGAACCCGCGCTGTGGAGGACCCGCGAGTTCGGCTCGCGGTGAAAAACCCCCTTAAGCCGCGATAATTCACACATTGGGTATTCCATTTTCAGTCCCCGTCGTCATCGTTCTCAAAAAATTCTATCCGCCCGAAGCGGCAGGCTCTTTAGCCCTTTCGGTCGGCTCAGCCTTTAGCGGGAGAGCGATCCCCGCAAATGATCCGCCCAAGGGCGTAATGATTCGAATGAAAGGAGGTTTTTTCGATTTCCTCGAAACTTCAGAAAAGAAATCGTGCGCGAGGATGTGCCCATTGGAGCGCCAGGCTGGCCCTCTTGCTTGTTGCCCTTTGTATGGGCGCTGGAGCGGCAGAAGAGCGCCCCAAGTCGCCAGGCCCGGGGGTCGAAATTGGACGAAGGGGATCCCCGGGCGGGCTAGAACCGGGAGTTGAACCCAGTGGGGTGATTTGGCATACGGGTCTTGAGATCCTGGTTGTTGTCGGCGATGAGGGGAGCGTGAACCGTCTCTCGGGAGACGGGACATCACCTGATGCGAATTGGACCCAGTGGAGCCCCGGGGGTGATCTAGAGGCGATTGCACTCCCGGATCCGAACGCGCCGATGGTTTATCTCGGAGTTGAGGATCCCGACGCGGTCGTAGAATTCGATCTGGTGCGGGGCGCCGTGACGGGCCGAGAGTGGGACCTGAGTTCCGTTATGACGGGAAAAGCGAACCGTGGACTCGAAGCTCTGGCCGCCGGAGACGGGGTTGTATTCGCTGGCCATCAGGGGACGGGCCAAATCTTTGTCTTCGCACTTCTCTCCCAGGGCGAAATTGAACTGCGGTCGATCCTGTCGACTTCGCCCGAGCGTACGGATCTGTCGGGGCTCCACTTCGATCACGCCACAAATTCGTTGTTCGCACTTTACGAGTCGGGCGATCTGGTTCGGCAAATGGCCACGGATGGCAGCTTGATCCGAGAGTTTCGCGTGCCCGGTAAAGATCAGGAAGGGGTGGCAGTGATCGGCGACTGCAACAGCGGCCGGGCGGTGATCTATATCGCCCAGGACGGAGGCGAAGTTTGGCGTTACCCCGACTATCCCGTGACTTGTTTTCGGAATCAGCCCAACCCGGCCGGAGTCATCTCTCCCCGCGAAGGGGGCTAACCCTCAAGGCTCGCGTGAGCGAGAGTGACGAGGGGGTGAACGCAGTATGATCTTGCGGCCTCCAGTAACTGGGGCGAGCCTTCTCGGACCGAGGGAGGGAGTTCGGAGGGTCAATGTCTGGCCAAGGAGAATACGGTTGGAATCGATAGCGATGTCTCAAGGGTGTCGCCGTCGGCGGGTATTCGGTCGAGCGGC
>DUCH01000046.1 GCA_012959865.1 Myxococcales bacterium
GCCGCTTGCAGCCGGTCTCCGAGGACTCTTCATTCAGACACACCCACACACACACACATCCCCGATTCCCAAACCCCCGCAACACCCGCACATCCCCCATTCCCAAACCCCCACTCTCAAGCCCCCATCCCCAAACCCTCACTCGCCCAAACCCCCGCTTGGCCAAGGACTCTATTTCTGGAGTTTGAGGCGCTCGATGACCCATTGGCCGTTTGCATCGCTGGCCAACTCGGCCTGCCACCGGGTGTCGAACGCGCTCTCCCTCCCGCTGGCGACGATCTTCAGCTGTTGGGAAAAATCAACGGTTGCCCGGCCCTCCTCGGCGACGATGGAAGCGGCTGAAATCTCCAGCTCGACCTGGGAGGTATCCTTGAAGAGTTGGGCGAGCTGTTTGAGTTCGGTGCCGCTAATCCCAGGGTAGACCGCGCGCAACCGATCGATGCGACGCGAAGCGTAGGCTTGCTCGTAGCGCCCCAGCGTCTCCATGGCCAGGGCCTCGGGGCCGGGGCCGGCCCGCTCGACCACGATCTTTCGGCGTGCGACGTCGGTGGCGCCCCGGGGATCCTTCACCCGCAGCTCGAGATTGAACTCGCCCGGTCTCTCGGCCTTGAACTCGTATTTGCTCCCGCGCGAAACCCGGGAACCGTTCACGAAATAGGCGTACGCGAGCTTGTCGCCATCGGGGTCGGAGCCCCGGCCGGTGAACTTCAGACGCTCGCCCACCTCGAGCCGACGCCGGGCGCCTCGGGGGCGCAGCTCCAAGGAAGGCGCCGAATTGGGAGTGAGCTTCTTGAAATCCCATTGGGCCTGGACGCTCAGACCTTGGGAATCCACGGCGGCGACTTGGACCGTCGCGTCCCCCCCCTCATGGGTGTAGCTGGGCAGGTCGAGGCCCACGGGAACCCCGTCGGCCGTCCACCGGTAGGCAAGCACTTCGCCCGGATTCGGGTCGTTGGCCTCGACCGAGAAAACCGGGGGGTCAACGCTGGCCACCTGGCGCGTCGATGGCGTCTGCGAAACCAGAACCGGGGGCCGCGGCCGGCGCGCGTGCTCGCTGCTGGCCTTTCGGAAGAGGGAGCGGGCGGTCTCGAAGTATTTGATTGAGGCCGAGGCATCGTGATCCGCCAAGGCCTCCCCGCCCAAGCCCAGCGCTGTGGCCGCCGGCCCGCACAGCGCCGCGGCCTTGGCGCTCAACTCCGTGCAGTCGAGGGCCTCGGCCTCGGCGCGCTTCTCGGCCTCCCGGGCTTCACGCTTCAACCCGCTGGCCTGCTTCTCCAGCGATGCGTAGCGCGTCTGGGCCGAGCGATACGCCTCGATGGCCGCCATAAAGCGCCCTTCTGCTGACGCGGTCGAACCCGTCGACATCAAATCGTTGGCGTCTCCCATGCTGGCCGCGAACATCACCTGGGCGCCTTCGGCAAGGGCGAGCCCCTGAGCGCCCTCGGCCAGCCGCAACGCAACCTGGGCGCTCGCCTGGGCATCCCCCGCGTCGATGAGGCTGCTCAGGCGCTCGGCGCCCTGGTTCCAGAGCGTGACGGCCTCGTTCCACTGGCCTTCCGCGTAGGCGGCCCGGGCGCGGGCGCCGAGACCCGCCACCGGATCGGGAATCTCGAGCCGCTTCCCTGTGGCTCTCGATTGGGATTTTTCGTACAGGCCGCGGGCGTTGTCCGCGCCGACGATTTTCCCGGCCGCTTCGAAGTCATCCCGGGCTTCGAGGTAGCGCTCCCGGGCCAACCGGTACTGCCCCTCCTGCCCAAACTTAGTCGCTTGGGCGACCTTTGCATCGCCCGAAGCAAAAATCTGCTGGAAAGCCATAGACGACCCCGTCGCTTTCACCGCGTCCCGGATCTTCAAGGCGGCCCGGCCGGCCACGGCCGCCCGGGCGCGCAACTCCTCGCCCACTTCAGATTCCAGGCGGCTCATGTCTTGACCGATCATCACGCTGGCATCGAGCCGCGCGAAATCGGCTGCGAGGTCGGTGCACGGCTTGGGCGAGGCCGCGGCGTCGCCGCCCAGCTGCGCGATCGAGCGAACCAAGGAGTCCCAACGAGCACCTTCGAAAATAGCTGCGGCACCAATCGCGTTGAGCGAGCGGTAGCGCCCGCGCACCCGTTCCACCTGCTTCGCCACGTAGCCGGCCACCGTCCCCCCCCGCAAGCGCGTGCAGGCCTCGTTGTAAAGAAGCTCCGCTTCGCTTGTAAACACAGCGGCGGCTTCGAGATCGCCGCGTTCGACCTGTTTGTTTGCGGTGGCAAGCTGCTGGTCGGCCACCCGCAGGGTGCCCCTTGCCTCGGCGACGACCGCCTCGTCGAGATCGCCGGCCAGGGCCACTACGCGTTGCTCGATGGCCTCCATGCTGCGGCGCAACTCGTCGGTTGGGGCCGGCGCGCCCGGACGGGTAACCAGCCAATAGCCCATAGCCACCACGGCAACCGTCCCGAGACCGCCCAGGATCGTCCGCCATGGAAGAACTCGGGGCTCCAACGCCTGGTGCCCATCTCGCAGAGCGTCCGAGAGTGCGGCGATCATCTCGGATGCGTTCTGATAGCGGTCTGCCGGGTTGATCCGGCAGGCCTTCTGGATAACCCGGCGAATCGGCTTCGGCGTATCGGGGGGGAAGTCGAACGTGAGCTCCTTCTTCTGATGCTCCAAGCCGACGATGTAATACAGGATGGACTCGCCCCGCTCGAAGTTGACACCTTCGGCGTGGGCGTACACCGACTTCCCGCTCAGGGCCTCGTAGAAGGAGAGGCCCGTCGAGTAGATATCGCTGGTCTCGCTGACGGTTCGACCCGCCGCCTGCTCGGGCGGCATGAAGCGGCTGGTTCCAATCGCGCTGCCGTGCTGGGTCAGGGTTTCTCCAGAATCCCGCTCGATCCTCGCGATTCCCAGATCGGTCAATACGGCGCGCCCGTCCGAGTGGAGCAGGATATTTCCCGGCTTGACGTCGCGGTGGATGATGTTGTGCCGATGGATTTCGCTCAACCCTTTGAGCACATCCAGATAAACGCTGCATGCCCGGGCGTAGGGGAGGGCGCCGAGGTCCACGAGACGCTCACCGCCCACATAGGTCATCGTGAAAAACTTGCAGCCGGTGGCCGTGTCCTCACCGTGGCTGAATATGGTGATCACGTTGGGCGAGTCGATCACCGAGAGGATTTTCGCCTCCCCGTCGAATCGATCGACGTGCATCGAAGCCTCGGGCTTGAGGAGCTTCAGCGCCAGGTGCCGACTCGGGAACGCCGGATCCTGCACCTCGAATACCCAGGCCATTCCCCCCTCGGCGATGAAGCGAACGATGGGATAGCCGCCGATCTCTCCTCGAGCGAGGATCTCCGGGACGATGCCCGTGCCGGAGGGGACACTGGGGGGGGGACTGGGGTCCGCGACGCGCGTTGCGTCGCTGGTGCTGGGGTCCGCGACGCGCGTTGCGTCGCTGGCACTGGTGCTGGGGTCCGCGATACGCGTTGCGTCGCTGGCACTGGTGCTGGGGTCCACGACGCGCGTTGCGTCGCTGGCACTGGTGCTGGGGTCCACGATACGCGTTGCGTCGCTGGCACTGGTGCTGGGGTCCACGATACGCGTTGCGCCGGTCTGGTCCGTCGTCTCGTCCAGGGCCTGGAGCAGGCTCGCTGCGTCCGGGTAGCGTTCGGCCGAACGAAGCCGGCACGCCCGCTCGACTACGCCCCGCAGCCGTGGGGAAACGAAGCCCGGAAAGAAGAGGGGGAGCTCCGAACTCGAACGTTCGAGCGTCAAGAGCGCGTCGCGGATGCGCTCCGGCTCCGTCGATGGATAGACCGATCGGCCCGTAAGGAGTTCGACGAAGAGCAGGCCCGCCGAGAATACGTCGCTCGCGCACGACAGGGGATCCCCCCGCACCCGCTCCGGCGACATCGTGGAGGCCATGCCGCCCGGCCCCTCGGCCCATTCGGGCGCGTGCCGGGAAACAACGGTCGCGTCCGAACCCGTCGCGGGAGTGGTTGGGGTTCGCAGCTCGGGCGGCGATGTTTTGTCGGCGGTGACGTCGACCGGTGGGGAGGCCAAGCTTCCGACCAAGGCCCGCCCGTTGCGGCTGAGCGAGATGTTGTCCGAGCAGACGCTACCGTGGACGATCCCGCGCTGGTGCAGTGCTGCGAGGCCCTGGAGAATGTCACGAAAGATTTCCAGTGCTCGGTCCAGCGCCAGGACGCCGAGTTCGGAGAGACCCGTATTCTGAACGACTGGCAGGGTGAAGTAGGCCAGCTCGAGCTCTTCGTCGCGTCCGAAGTCGAGGACCGTCAGCAGGTTCGGGTGCTCGAGGCCACCCAGGAGCTGCCACTCGGCACGAGTGCGGCGGAATTCCAACCCGGCTTCGGCCTCGGCCTTCACGACGAAGAGCGCGACCGCGGAGGCTTCCAGTTGGCTGGCTGATCGGACTTCAAACTGCCAGGAATCGTCGCGCTCTTCCACGAACCGAAGGACCGAATACGGTCCGACCTCCTGAAGGGCGCGCAAGTCCATCAGGGGCCACCGAACCCTAGGGCGCAGATGCCGTGCGGGGGCGCAAAGAACTGATTTCGCCCCGCCGAAGCCGCCATCGGACCCGGCAAACCCGTCCGGCCCGAGCCGGAAGGCGCCCCGCGAATTTCTTTCGGCATGCCCGGGTAAAATCGCATGGGGGGGCCTTTCCGGGCGCGGTCAGCGACAACCCAGAATCGAATCCGCAGGAAAAAGGCCAAGGGGTCCGCAGTCATAAGCTCGCCCAGAAAATCAGTCCGCCGGCCAAAAGGATCGCGCCCAGAAAAATTGCCCCCGCCCTCTTCCAAGGGGTTGTCAGCCCAAGGGAGCGGAAACTCGACCCAATCCCTGGAGCGCCAGAGCCCGCACCCGGAATCCGGGCAACTTGCACGCTGATATTGTCCGACCCGCCCCGGGCATTGGCAGCCTGCAGGAGTCGCGCGGAGGGTTTCTCTTCGCTCTTCTGTTTCAGGATCTGCAACAATTCAGCATCACGAAGAAGCCCATGGAGACCGTCGGAACAGAGGAGATAAACATCTGCCGGCAGCGCGTCTTCTCGAGAGATATCGACTGCGACTTGCTCTTCGATTCCGACTGCACGGAGCAGCTGGTTGCGCGCAGGGTGAACAAATGCCTCGTCCTCGGTCAAATTTCCCTGTCGCAGCATCTCGGCAACGACCGAGTGGTCCGACGTAAGTCTTTCAAGTTTGGATCCGCGGTATCGATAGGCCCGACTGTCTCCAACGTTCGCGACCCACACGCTCGAATCGGGTTGAAAAAAGAGCGCGACCACGGTTGTCCCCATTCCTTTCAGCGCGTCGTCACTCTGACCCCTCGCATAGATGCGCTTGTTCGCTTCTTCGACGGCTAGCTTGAGAGTGTCTTCCGGATCGTCCGGCGAGTTCTTGACCACCTCGAGAATCGATTCGATCGCGATGCGACTCGCCGTTTCGCCGCCCTGATGTCCCCCCATTCCATCGGCCACGACAAGCAGAAGCCCACCGTGAGCGGAGAGAACGCTCCCGGCGGCATCCTGGTTCGTTTTGCGAACCCGTCCGACATCTGTCAGTGACTCGAAGGCGATCTCATCGGTGGTCAACTGAGCCATCACAATCCCCACATAGCATCCGGCAATTCAGGAAAACTCTCGTACTCGTGAAATTAGAGCGCGACGAGCCAAACGGACGAGGGGAACGCCAGTCGCGTCGGAGCCTTCAGACCCACCGGATCGCGAAACAACGGTTCGCCATCGATACCCCATCCAGGCCATGAAGCGCCGTTAGAGCCCGATTTTAAAAGGAAAATTCTATTCGGAAGCAGCGCTTTGTCTCAACGCATAGCCCAAAAACGGGGGGAAACGCGAATCGCCCCGGCCTCTCGATGCGATTTTCCATCGCCGCCCGGCAAATTATCGCTGAAGTTGGCCAAAGCAGCGATTTTGATCCTATTCCGGCTTGATCGTTTTCTGCATTATCAACCATAACCCCTTAAGAAATTCTAAAGGCTCTTTGGTGGATAATGAGAGGTGGGTCCGCCCAGCCAATTCGACTAAACCTACCCCTACCTACCCCTACCTACCCCCACCTACCCATACCTACCCCCTGCCCACCCATGAGTATCCGCTTTTTAGGTTCACAGCACAGATTCCAAACGAAATATGGAGAACTCGATGCCTGATCGCTCTGATGAAGAAGATGTTCGGTCGTTCATGAAGGGGCTTGAACGGCGCAATCCGGGCGAGCCCGAGTTTCACCAGGCGGTCGACGAAGTCGCCATGTCGCTCATGCCTTTCATCAACTCCCACCAGAAGTACAAGGACGCCTGTATCCTTGAGCGGATGACCGAGCCCGACCGGGTCATTATTTTCCGCGTCTGCTGGCAGGACGACCACGGCAACGTCCGTACCAATCGCGCTTGGCGAGTTCAATTCAACAACTCCATCGGGCCCTATAAGGGCGGCATGCGCTTTCATCCCTCGGTTACGCTCAGCGTTCTCAAATTTCTCGGCTTCGAGCAGACTTTCAAGAACGCGCTGACGGGCCTGCCCATGGGTGGCGGCAAAGGCGGATCCAACTTCAACCCGAAGGGCAAGAGTGACCTTGAAGTCATGCGATTCTGCCAATCACTCATGATCGAGCTTCATCGCCACATCGGCGAGGACACCGACGTTCCGGCGGGCGACATTGGCGTCGGACCCCGGGAAGTCAGTTACATGTTCGGCCAGTACAAGCGGCTGGAGAACCGCTTCGTCGGCGTCCTCACCGGCAAAGGTCTGTCTTTTGGCGGCTCACTCGTTCGCACGGAAGCCACCGGATACGGCGCAACCTACTTCCTTGAAAATATGCTGAACGGCGAGGGTGACAGCGTTCGAGGAAAAACGGCTGCAGTCTCCGGCTCGGGCAACGTAGCCCTTTATGCCATGCAGAAGCTTGACCAACTCGGCGGAACCGTCGTGACCGCTTCGGACTCGACCGGGTTCATTCATGACCCCGACGGAATTCGTAGCGAGAAGTGGGAATTTCTTCGAAACCTCAAGGAGGACCGTCGAGGCCGGATCAACGAGTACGCCGAGAAATTCGGCTGCATGTTTTACGCCGACAAGCGGCCCTGGGGCGTGCCTTGCGATCTGGCATTGCCGTGCGCAACGCAAAACGAATTGGATCGAGAGGATGCAGACAAACTTCTAGCAAGCGGTTGCCGGGCCATTTCAGAAGGCGCCAACATGCCCTCGACCGCCGAGGCAATCGCTGCCTTCCACGACGCGAAAGTTCTATTTGCTCCAGGCAAGGCTTCCAACGCGGGTGGCGTGGGGGTTTCGGGTCTGGAGCAGAGCCAGAACGCCCTTCGACTGGCTTGGTCTGCCGAAGAGGTCGACAACCGGCTGCAAGAAATGATGAAGGGCATACACGAGCAGTGTGTGGCCTATGGCACCGATGAAGGCGGATACGTGAACTACGTCGATGGAGCGAATATTGCCGGCTTTGTGAAAGTTGCAGAAGCCATGCTCGCCTACGGAATCGTCTGACTCTCTAGGTCCTTCATCATCAATTCGCCCTCACAAAGAGCGGCAGCCTATGGACCTTCTGTTCTGCGCGGCTGGCCAAAAGGAAGACCATCGACCAAGAGCCCGGCGTAAACCGACTGCATAGGGGGGCTCGCTACTCGGGCTCCCCGGGAAGGACCCAAGGTGAAAGCATCTGATCTTTTCGTTCGATGCCTGGAGGAAGAAGGAATCGAGATGATCTTTGGCGTGCCCGGCGAAGAAAACGCCGACTTCATGATCTCTTTGCAGGAGTCTGACAAGGTCCGCTTCATCCTTACTCGCCATGA
>DUCH01000047.1 GCA_012959865.1 Myxococcales bacterium
GGATTGGACCCGGCCGAACCCTGGCCCAGAGCGGCGTCGCCGAAGCCCCCACCCTGGACATCACCTGGGTGCCCAGCGTCGATGCGGCCCTGGCTCTCCCTCCCATGACCCTCGACGCCGCTGTGATCGCGGGGGACGACCCGGGCGCGTTGGCGACGAGCCTCCAACAATGGCGGCGGCGGCCCCGAGCGGGACCGGCCTTCATCTACTTGGAAATCGACTCCTTGAAAGTCGACTGCTTGAAAGTCGACCGCTTGAAAGTCGACTGCTTGAAAATCGACCCGGCCCCGGGGAGCCCGGCGCGCTTGGCCTCGGCCTCCGCGATCCGACAACTGTTGGCGGCGGGGGCGCAAGAAGTTCTGGTGACCCCCGACGCCGAAGAGCCCGGCGCCCTACGCGGCGAACTCCTGGCTCGGCTCGACGCCTTGGCGAACGGGCCCGTACAGGCCGACCCTGCCAGGGGGCCGAGCGACGCTGAGCCCGGGGAATCCCCCGCCGTGGTGGGTCGTAGCGCCGCCATGCGCGACGTTCACGCTCTGGCCTTTCGAGCGGCGCACTCCCGAGCCACCGTGCTCATCCAGGGCGAAACCGGAACCGGCAAGGAACTCGTCGCGCGGTTGATCCACACCCGGGGCGAGCGGCGCAAGGCCGCCTACGTGGCCATCAACTGCGCGGCCTTCCCCGAGACCCTGCTCGAGAGCGAACTCTTCGGGCATCGCAAGGGCGCGTTTACCGGAGCCGACCGCGACCGCCCGGGCCATTTCGAACTCGCCCATCGCGGCACCCTCTTTCTCGATGAAATCGGCGAAACCAGCCCCGCGCTTCAGGCCAAGCTCTTGCGCGTCCTCCAAGAGCGCGAGGTGCTGCCGGTGGGGGCCAGCCGGCCGCGCCCCGTGAATGTGCGCGTGATTGCGGCCACCAACCGCGACCTCGGCGAAGACACCCGAACCGGGCGCTTTCGCGAAGACCTCTTCTACCGGCTCGCCGTCTTCCCCATCCCCCTGCCACCTCTGCGCGAACGTCCGGACGACATCCTCGAACTGGCCGAGCACTTCCTCGCCAAGCACGGAAAGCGCGAGAAGAAACTCGGCTGCCGACTCTCGGCAGCGGCTCGGCGCCTGCTGCTCAGCCATGGGTGGCCGGGCAATGTGCGCGAACTCGAAAACGAAATTCAGCGCGCTCTGGCTCTGGCCGAACCCGGCGAGCGCATCGGTCCGCGACTGCTCTCGACCCGGCTGACCGGGTTGATGGAAGCCGTCGCCCAGGCCCCCCACACCGGCGAGTCCCTGCACGCCAGCCTATGCAGCATCGAGGCTTGGCTGATCCGCCGCGCGCTGGAAAGCAACGGCGGTCGCCGTGCCGCCACCGCGCGCAAGCTGGGGGTGACCCGAGAGGGGCTCTATAAAAAAATGAAACGTCTCGGGATCGCGTAAGCGAAATTCCATAGGCACCCAGCCCCGCCCCTCGCTCAACGCCCGGTCAACGCCCGGTCGACGAAGTCCGGCCCCGTGCGCCGGTTCATGAAGAACCCTGGGAGTCATCGCGCATTTTCGATCTCGCGCGCACGGCGGGGAGCGGTCGCACCCGCTGTCCATTCTCTATATGATGGGGCCTCCCGGAAGACACCCGAGGCAACCGATGATCACCCGCGCGTACCAGCGATTCTTTCTATATCTACTCTTTTTCCTCTCCGGTTCCACGGGCCTCGCCTACGAGATCATCTGGAGTCGCAAGCTCACCTTGATTTTCGGTGGCACGGTGTACGCCGTTTCCACGATCCTGACCGTGTACTTCACCGGCCTGGCGCTCGGCGCGATTCTGATTGGCCGTGAGATGGACAAGGGAAGAAATCCCGTCAAGGCATACGTCGTGCTGGAGATTCTCATCGGAATCTTCGGTATTGGGAGCCCCCTCCTTTTTCTGGGCATCGATACGATCTACTACCATATCCAGCCTCTGATCGGGTCGAGCCTGGCGGGGCTGACCGGAGCCCGGTTTGTCCTCTCCTTTCTCGCCTTGATCGTCCCCACGACCCTGATGGGAGCAACACTGCCCGTCCTGGTCAAACTGGTGTCCGGCGCCGATCAGGATGTCGCCACCAATGCCGGGCGGCTTTACGCGGTCAACACACTCGGCGCGGCTCTCGGAACCCTTCTCGGGGCGATCGTGCTGATCCCCCTGATGGGCGTGAACGGTTCGCTCTACGGGATCGGCTTGGTCAATCTCGTCATCGCCGGCACCGCGTTCCTCCTCTTCCGCGGCGCCCCGGCCCAACCGAAGCCCGCGGCCCTGGAGGAATATGTCCATACGCCCCTCGAACGCTATGTCCTGGTGCTGTTTGGGGTCGTCGGGTTCATCTCCATGGTGTACCAGGTCGCCTGGATCAGGCTCCTCATCCAGGTCACGGGAAGCACGATTTACACCTTCGGCCTGATGCTTGCTGTTTTCATCGTCGGTGTCGGACTGGGAAGTGAAATCGCGACCCGGCTGCTCCGTTGGATCAAGAACTCGCTTCTCGCGTTTGTCGTGCTCGAGATCGCTGCGTCTGCGTATTCGCTCCTCCTTGTCAGCTACTTCGATCGCCTGCCGCTTCTCTTCACGAGTCTGGCCCTCGGGCAGGAAGGAGGCTTCGCCGGCATCCTGCTCCTCAAGGCCTTCATCAACGCAATCGTCCTCTTGTTCCCCACCCTGATGTTTGGCGCTGCGTTTCCCATCGTCGCTTCGATTTTTGCAGGAAGAGCATCCCGGTCGGGCGGCGACATCGGGTTCGTCTACTCGTTCAACACCATCGGAGGTGTCTTCGGTTCGTTTACCGGAGGTTTTTTCATTCTTCCCTTCCTTGGCACACAGACCACCATACTCGCCACAAGCGTCGTCGGACTCGCGGTGGCAGCCCTCGCTGCGGCAAAACTCAAGGGGCCAATTCTAAAGGGCGGCTCCTATTTCGCGTGCGCCGCGTGCTTGGCGGCCGGATTCGTTCTGCATCAACCCTGGAATGTCGGGTACATCAACGCCGGACCCTACCTGCTGCAATTTCCGAGCGTCGAAGTTCTACAAAACTTCGCAGACAAAAAGATCCTCTACTACAAGGAGGGCATCAACGTCAACGTGGCCGTCACCGGCAACCGGAAACCAAGAATGATCTACATCAACGGAAAACCGATGGCCTCCACCTTGTTGACCGACAAGGCGAATCAATACCTTCTCGGCCATATCCCTATGCTCCTGCATCCCGACCCCAAGCGATCGATGGTCATCGGCCTCGGCGCCGGAATGACATTCGGCGCGCTCGTCCGGTACGGCGAACCCTCCGATGTGATCGAGATTTCGCCAGAAATCATCGCAGGGGCGCGGATGTTCGGCGAGCACAACCGGTATGTCCTCGATCAGCCCAACGCAAACGTGATCTTCGATGACGGAAGAAACTACCTCCACACAACACGCCAGAAATACGATGTGATCACCGAAGATCCGCTGGACCCCTTCTTCATGGGGTCGGGTCACCTCTACGATCTCGAACACTTCCAGAACGCCAAGCGGGCACTCAACCCGGGCGGAATCATGTGCCAATACCTTCCGCTCTATCAGGTCGGGGTCGAAGAGGCGCGAATCATCGTCAAAACTTTCGCTTCTGTTTTCCCGCACGTCACGGGGTGGTTCGCGTTCAGCGATATGCTGCTGATTGGTTCGGACGAACCGCTCATGATCGACGTCGAAAATCTTCGGCGGCGAATGGCCAAGCCCGAAATCGCGGCTGATTTGCGCGAAGTCGGAATCGACAATGAGTACGATTTCCTCGCGAATTATCTATTTGGCTCCGAGGCCGTTGAAGAGATCGGCGCTGGGCTTCCACTCAACACCGACGACTACCCAATCATTGAGTTCATGACGCCAAGGGCGCTCATGGGAGCCACGATTTCGGACAACGTGAACTATTTCTTTGACCGGCGGGTTCATCGGATGCCCCCAATCCTCGACTTGAGCGGTCTGGACGCCTCCGAATTCGAGGAATTCAACGATCGTATGCCCAAGCACTTTCGGGCACGCCGGTTCATCGTCGAATCCTATCCACGCCTGCTCGAGAGAACCGGCGGGGTTCTGTCTGAGCTTGAACTGGCGCGGCAGACAACCGCCCCTCACTCCACTTCAAGCCACTACATCGCGTTCGTCTACGTCGCCCGGGCGCGGGGGCTCGCTTCCTCGGGAAATCACCACGAAGCCATCGAACACTTTGAATCCGCCCTGGAACTCAGGCCGGACCACCCCGAAACCCTGACCAACATGGCGATTTCCCTGGAAATCATTGGCCAAGAGCAGCGAGCCGCCGAGTTCTTCAAACGTTCGCTGACGATCGACGACGAGCAGACCCTGCCCCTGGTGCACCTCGCCCGCTACGAGCTCGAGCGCGGAGGGAAGCTGAGCGCGCAGTCCTATATCGCACGCTGCCTCGCGCTGGACCCAAGCAACGCCGAATGCGAAGCTCTGAAGCTCGCCCCTGAAGCCCGATAAATTCCCATGAGGCGCTCTGGAGTGACGGTTGCGGAGAACGCGGCGGGCGCTGAGTGCCCCGGCCGGGCCCAGAACGGAAGGGGATCCCCAGGGCCCGACGCGACGGAGACCCAAAACGAGGCGGAGACGACCCTGCCCCGCACTACTTCTTCTCGATCAGGATCTCCCGATAGCGGTTGGGCCCGGCGTTTCGCGCCGAGTGGGTGACCGGCACTCGAAGCGACTCGTTGCCGATGACGACGAGTTCGTCGCCCTCCAGGCGCAGGGGCACCACATCCCCGTCGCTGAGTTCGAGAGGCGCGAGCGGATTGTTGTCGGCGTCGAACACTTCCAGCGTGGTCCCGTCGATGACGTAGAAGATGTATTCGAGCGTATGGGTATGAACCGGTGTTTGCTCTCCGGGTTCGAGGTTGAATTCCCAAACTTTGATCTTGTCGTCTTCGAAGACGACCCGGGTTCCTACATCCGCCAAATCGAACCTCCTGGTCCCCTATCCCCCAGAACAGCTGTGGGTGTTCACAAACCACCACTCCTTACCGACGTTACCCCATCGTTCAGTCCGATCCGGGGCGAGCCGAGACCCCTCGTCGTTTTGAATACTCGGTTTCGATCGCCCATCGCCAGCATTTGCTGCCGCGTCCTTCGCGAGTCTGTGACCCCAGCAAGCCCGTCACCCGGCCCGCGTTGGCGAACCCACGGAGTTCGTGGAAGAATCGCGGAGTCGTGTCGCCTCCCTCGTTTTCCAGCCTTGCGCGTCGCAGCCAAAACGTCATTCCGGCCGAGGATCTGCAAAATTTCCTCGACACCTTTCTCTACCGGGAACCGGCGGTTTTGCTCGATGAAATCACCCATCTCGACCCGGAGACCGGGCGGGTCCGGGCTCTGCTCGACACCGCGCGCGCGCTCCCCTTTGCCGCGAGCCAGCGGGTGACCGACCTGCACCCGGCCCATGTCTCGGGCGCCGAACTCGTCATGGCCACCGGAAGCCTGGGCTGCCTTCATGCCTATTTCTTTCACGGCTGCCGATGGGATCAGGGCTGGGCGGGCTTCGGCAACCGAATCCATCGCGCGGATTTCAAACAGTTGGCCCGGATCGGACCCGTGGTCGAATTGAACTCCCAGGAAACCAAGACCCGGATCGGCCCGTCGCGAGTGGTCATCCGCTTCACGTTCGAGTTCTTCCAGGACGGAAACCCCGTCTACGTGGGCGACCAATCCGCCATGTTCGTCAAAAACAAGGCTATCGCCTAAAAGGCCATCGGCGTGGGCCCGCACTTCGGCGGTCGCTTCCACGCCCCGGCGAGCGGCAATAGGGACAAGGGGGCAAGAGGGCAACAGATCGACGGGGCGATCCGCGGAGAGCGATCTAGGGGATCGGCTCCAGGCGCAATGGCCGAGTGGTCTCGACATCCCGGGTCCAGCCGATGAAGCGATCCGAGAAGCCGTATTTGGCCGCCATCGCCGCGTTGACCCGATCGCGCGCCCGGGCGCCGGGCACGTCAAAAATTCGGTAATCCTGCCAGACCCCATCGCGCCGGAGCGAAGCCCGGCCGGCCATCACGGCGGATTCGGCCCAGCCCGGACCGTGCCCACCGCGCAGATACGCACCGCCGGGAAGTTCCACGATCCAAACCCGGGTTTCCGAGGGCGACTCCACGCCCAGGGGCCGGATCACGACGACTTCGCCCCACTCGGAAAAAATCATGGAGAGCGCAGCCAGCCCCAAGACGACCGCGAGCAAAACCCCGATGAGTCGCGACAATACCCGCGACGATACCCGCATAGCAGCCTCCCTAGGCGTGCCCCTCTCCGAGACCCAGGCCGAGACCCAGGCGGGAGAAGGCGCGACGGGCCCAGGCTAACGAATGCCGAACGCGCCGCCCACGGCTCCGGTGCCGCCCCCGGGTTGGCTCACCGCCGAGCGGACGGCCGGAGCATGCTTTGGGTTCAGCCCCGCCGGCGACCGCTCAGCCCAAGCCCCACGAGGCCTCCAGCGAGCATCAGCGCCGTGGTGGGTTCGGGGACGGCGACGGCCGCGCTGCCCACGAGATCGGCGGTCCAGGTGGCCCCTCCGGCCAGGGCGATCACGTTGCCCGGCGCCGTCAAGGTCAACTCGACTTCCGCCAAGCCGTCTCCCTCGGCGATTACGTCGAAGACCAGGGTGGCCAGATGAACCAGCCCCAAGGTATCGGACGTGTAGTCGGTGCCACCAATCAAGTCGGTGGAAATAAAGTCGACATTGACCTGGTTGGTCGTACCCACCCGGAGCGAGCATCCGCTGCCCGCAGTGGGCGAGCCAAAACCGCCACCACACAGAGAGGATGCGTTCAGGTAGGCGCCCCGTCCGCCATAGAGGGCGTAGCTCGAGGTCGAAGAGAGATCCTTTCGGTACGCGAGTTGGGTGTCGCTGAAAATCACGCCGATGGAAAGCAACGTAATGCCGGTGAGGCCCGGCCCCGTGTCGAGGCTCACGTTCACCATGATCTGCTCGGCGACCTCGGCCTTCCCGGCCAGTCCCGTCATGGCAATCGTCATGGCACCGACTTGACCGGCGGTACCGAGCACAACGAGAAACACCAGGCCCCACCGCAGCAAGATTGATTTCGTTTGTTTTCGCATGACTGTTCTCTCCGACTTTTCCAATGCTTGGAAGATTGTTTTGTCGGGAGTGAGTCGTGACAGAACCGGCTCTGTGGCAACCAAATTTTGTCATTCGTGTCGAATTCCTATGCAAATTCAAATAGTTACAAGATCACTGGATTTTGCTGGCCAGTTGCGGACAAGCGTCACCGAGCAATTCCCATCGGGTTCTTCCCCGTCTGTTGCCAGCGGAATCCGCCGCGGCGCCATCGGCGGCACTTTCGGTTGCGAGTCCTTCTTTATCCCTCGGGTTCGCTCTTGGGGGTGCCCCCCCCATCACCATTGGCCACCATTGTCCACCACTATTGCCGGCTCCCCCTGTGAGACGAGCGGGCCGGGGTCAGGACGAAACAACGGGGGGAGGCGTAAAGCGAAAAAGCGCCCCGGCCCGTGGGCCGGAGCGCTTCTTTTGGCTCAATCGCTTTCCGAAAAATCGCTGTTCTCTCCGCTCTCTCCCCCCCTCTCTCCTCCCCGTTCGCCTCTCTCTCCTCGTTCCGAAGGCTCTCAAGGAGTCCGGAGCGAGGAGGAAAGGAGTAAGAGACGAGTAAGAGCAGTAGGGAGCCGGGGGCGGACTACGCTCGGTTCCGTCCCGCAACGCCCAGGCCTGCCAGGCCAAGGCCAACGAGCAGAGCCGTGGTCGGCTCGGGCACGATGTTCACAAAGCCGTTGCCGCTA
>DUCH01000048.1 GCA_012959865.1 Myxococcales bacterium
GCGGTACCGCGGATCTGGCGAACGGCCTCGGTGATGTTGTTCATTCCGTGGATGTACGCCTCGCCAATCAGGCCGCCGTTGGGGCTCAAGGGGATCTTCCCGTCAAGGTTGATGTGGCCTTCCTTGACGAAGTCGGCGGCTTCTCCGGGTTTGCAAAATCCAAAGGCTTCGAGGTGCCAGTAGACGGCAATGGTGAAATGGTCGTAGAGCATGGCCACCTGGAAATCTTCGGGGCCCAGGCCCGTCCGGCCATAGAGTTCGGCGGCTGATTTTTTCCCGCTGTCGAAACTCGTCAGATCCCGGTGGTAGAAATTAGTGACCACCTCGGTCTCAAAGGGTACGGCTTGGGTGGCGTGCAGGATACGCGCGGGAATCTGCTTGAGATCAGCCGCGCGTTCTGGAGTGGTGACAACGAAAGCCACCCCGCCATCGCTCTCCTGGCAACAATCCAGCAAGCGAAAGGTCGGCTCAACAATCCACCGCGAGGCCTGATGATCGGCTTTCGTGATGGGTTTTTCATAAAACCAGGCTTGAGGATTGGTGGCCGCTGCCCGGCGGAGGGCTACCGAGACGTCGGCAAGATCCTCGTTCGTCACCCCGTAGCGTTCCATGTAGCGCTGGGCCTGGAGGCCCGTCCAAGTCGCCGGGGTCAGGGCGCCAAAGGGCACGCTCCATTCAATAAAGCCGGTGCCCGCTCCCCGCACATTCGAGTTTGCCGTCATGTGGGCGGTCCCAAAGCGGGCCTCCGAACGCTCATTCATGGCGCGCCAGCCCACGACCACGTTGGCAAGGCCGGATTCCACCGCCGCCATCGCGTGGGCCAGAGTTCCCGTCGATCCGCCTCCGCCGTGGGGGACACGGGAAGAGAAGCGCAGGTTCTCGACGCCCAGGGACCGGACGAGATCGACATCTTCATTGTTGTCGATGGTGAAGGTCGTCATGCCGTCGACATCCGATGCGGTCAGGCCCGCATCATCCAGGGCGGCCCCGATCGCCTGGCAGGCAAGGGTGAGTTCACTGCGGCCGGAGTTCTTGGAAAACTCGGTCTGGCCAATACCGACGATGCACGCGTCAGCCAAGGTCGTCTCCGATCGGCCGAAACTGATGGAGCTTGTCGCCGCTTTCGCTCTCCACGAAGAACGCCTCCACCGCCATGCCTATTTTGGCATCAGGCAATTCGACTTCACACAGATTCGAGAGCAGTCGGATTCCTTCTTCAAGGTCGATCAGGGCCACCAGATAGCCAGGCTCGAACATGGGCAGTGGTGGATGAACGGGTTTGACCACGGCGTGGAGGGTGCCGCGACCCGAGAGTTCGGCCGCCTGCCACTCGATGCTCCGGCACTCGGGGCACATGGGCCGGGGAGGATGCCGAAGCCTCTGGCAGTCCGAGCAGCGCTGCCCCAGCAGTACATCGCGATTGAGGCCCTCCCAGAAGAAGGCGCTATCCCGGGAAGGCGTCGGGGCAGGGCGGGGGGGCGTCATGAATCCGAGGCCTGCTTCGGGGCCCAGGGTGAGTCGGCCACCACCGCCCCCTCCTCGGCCAGAGCCGGATAGACGTGCTCGTCATTCACGGCGCCCGACTCAAAGAGTTCGTTGATCCGAGAGTCTTGATAGCCGAGTTCTGCAAGAATCTCGCGCGTATGTTCACCGACCAGGAAGGGGCGCCCCTGGACCTTCGCGGGTGTGTCTGAGAAAGACATCGCGAGCCCGACCTGTCCCAATTCTCCCACCATGGGGTGGGGGTAGCGGACGATCCACTGTTGCTTGAGCGCCTCGGGATTGGTCCAGAGGTCAATGCTGGCGCGCTCGGAGGAGATCTCGCAGGGAACCCCCGCAGAATCGAGCAAGGCGAATGCGTCGCCGGCGCTGCGGGGCGCCAGTGCTGCTTCGATCATCGACGTGATCCCATCGTCATGGGCCGAGCGGGACTCCTGGGATGCCCAATTGCCCCCAGCCAGGAGATCCGGGATCGCGAGAGCCCGGCCGAGGGATTCCCATTCCTCTTGTTTTACCAGGCAAAGGCAGATCCAGCCGTCACGGGTGGGGTAGAGCCGGACGCCCGCCGAGAAGCCCGTTTGCATCGCGTCGAGACGCGGCCGCTCAAAGGCCGAGCCGTCCGGGCGAGCCACACTGTGCGAGGCGTTGAGTAGCTGGGCATTGACGATGGCCGTATCGACCCATTGGCCCCGTCCCGTCTGCTCGCGCTCGTATAGGGCCTGGGAAATCCCGATGGCCGCGAGGTATCCATTGCCCGTGTCGCCCATGCTCGTCAGGGACCACATGGGCCGGCCGCCCCGGCTGCAGCCGCCATCCTCCCACTCGACCCCGGCCAGGCAGGCCCCGGTCTGGTCATTGCCCGGCAGGTTCTCGCGTTCGCCGCGTTCGAATCCCCGGGTGTGGCAGTACACCAGCCGGGGATATTTTTCGGCCAGGGTCTCGTATCCGATGCCGAGCTTGATCGCGGCCGGGTACCGCATGTTGTGGAGCAGTACGTCGGCCGAGTCCAGCAACTTGGCGATGGCCTCGGGCGCATCGGGGTGTTTGAGATTGATGGCGATGCTGCGTTTGCCGCGGTTGCACGCCATGGCGAGTTGGCTCGAGTGCCAGTACCAGTCGTGCAGCGCATTGACCTTGATGACCTCGGCGCCGAGATCCGAGAGCACTTGAGCGCCGTGGGGGCCGGCCACGGCGAGGCCGAAGTCCAGAACCCGAATGCCCTGGAGGGGCCCACCCGGAAGCGAGGTTCTCTTTTGGGCGAACTCACCGGGCTCGGCCGATGGCGGAGGCTCGGGAAGCGCTTCCGCCTCTGCACGAACGGCCCCGGTGTCGCGGCCCACCGGGGCCTGGGGTCCGAGAATCGTTCCGGGGTGGTTGCCCAACTTGTAGAGCGTGCCCACGGTTCGAATCGGGCCGAGTTCCGGATCATCGATCTCGGTGACGCAGCCATCGGCCAGAAGGAGGGGATCGGCCAGCCCCTCCTCGGGCGAACGGACCTTTTGGATACAGACCCCCGCCTGGGCTCCGGCCTCGGTCCATTGGTCGGCGGTAAATTTCTTCACCGTGTCGGCCATGGGTTTCCAGTAGTGGTGCAACACGAAGAGTTCTTCCGGGCCCAGGCCGATTCGATCGGGATCCTCTCGGGCGGCCAGATCGGGGGTTGCATTCAGGCTTTCGCCCTCGCCGGCGGCCAGCACGAAACGAGGGCTCGGCGGCCAGGCGTGGACGAACCGCCCATCGGCGCCCTCAAAAATTCCCTTGGGCGCCCGGCTATCGTTCACCCAGGTGAGGAATCCCCAGGCGTCCAGGTCTTCGGCGATGCCGAACGCCAGCACCCCGGAGGCCAGGGCGCCCTGCATGAGTGACGTTTCGACCCATTGACCGCGCCCGGTGATTTCCCGTGCGCGCAGCGCGGCGCTGATACCGACCGTGGCCGCATAGGCGGCGCCCAGGCTCGGGAAGCGCGATGCCGGGAAGAGGGGCCCTTCGCGAGGCGGCCCCTGCTGGGCCTCGAAGGGCACCTCGTAGTCGGGTGAGAAGGGCGGCTTGCCCGAAAGGTGAGCGGTGGAGCCGCCCACTCGTCCCCGCTGCTCCCAGTGCAGTCCGCTGCGTGCGGCGACCAGGGCGTCGTAGGCCGGGCGCTGGGAATCGGCATTGTCGCGCCCGTACCCCGTGATCGAGCAATAGATCAGTCGAGAATTGGTGGCGGATAGGGTTTCAAAGTCGATCCCGAGTCGCCCGGTGACACCCGGACGAAAGCTCTCGAGCAGAACGTCGGCCCGAGCAGCGAGTTTGAGGAAAGTCGCGCGATCCCCCGCATCCTTGAGGTCCAGCACCGCGCTCCGCTTGCCTCGATTCCAGGCGTGGTAGCCGAGTTGGCTGCGAAATGGGTCGCCTCCAGGGGGCTCAATCTTGGTGATCTGCGCCCCTTGCTGGGAGAGCAGCATGGTGGCCATGGGGCCCGCGGTTCCCCACGACAGGTCGAGAACCTTCAAGCCATGCAGCACGCCTTCGCCGGTCGGGGTGCGTTCAATCGATGCCATACATGCGTGCTCCGTTGGCCCAGGTGATCGCGTGGACCTCGTCGTCGGGAACGCCCTCGAACTGCTTTTCTATTTTTGCTCCGGCATTGGGCCAGTTGCAAATGGGGTGCGGAAAGTCCGTGGACCAGAGCACATTCTCGAGGCCAATTTCGTGGCGCAACTCCACGCCTTCGGGTTCATGGACAAAGGTCACGGCCATCTGGTTGCGGAAATACGTCGAGGGCAGTTCCTTCATTTCCGGAAATTCATAGTGGTGGCCCATGCGGCTATCCAGATAGCGAATGAAACCCGGGAGCCAGAAGAGGCCGGGTTCGACGAAGACCACGCGTAGCCCCGGATGGCGCTCGAGGACCCCAGTGAAGATGTACCAGCAAAGGGTTTCGGCGATGGCGAAGCCCGGTAGGGCGGTAAAGATTCCCTTCTGAGGCGTGGGGTCCCGGCGAAAAACGTCCCACAAATCCTCCTTCAGTGTGAGGTGGTTGGCGACGACGATTCCAGTCTCTTCGAAAGCGTGCCAGAGCTTGGCATAGCGTTCGTCGTGGTAATCGGGCATTCCGACTTCTGTGGGAAAATTGGGGATCTGGATGGACCGGGCGCCCAGGTCCGCCAGGCGATAGACCTCGGAAGTCGCGTAGTCGATTTCGATCAACGGGAGTTGGTAGGAGATGAGGATGCGCTTCGGGTCGACGGAAGCGAAAGCGTGAAGGGTGTTGTTGTACGCGGTGGCGCACTCCTTCCACGAGTCACCCAGTTGATAGACCTTGCTCGTGAAATCGAACTCCGAATACATGACTTCGCACTCAACCCCATCGGCATCCATCGCCTCGAGGCGAGCATTGGAATCGAAATAGCCGGGGTGGCGAGCGGCTTCGAGGTCAACAAAGTCCTCAAGTTCGAGGCTCCCCCCCGCCATCTGCTCGCTCCGCTGGGCGTCGTATTTCAGCATGCCCGCGTCCCAGTTTTCGTGGTACTTCGCGGCCAAATTTTTCTTCACTTGGTCGCTCGTGATCACGCAATGCGAGTCTGCCGAAAAAAGTCGTCGGGTTGGCATCGGCCCTCCTGGTTGGGTCTGGGTTCCAGTGGTCCACTTTAAAGAGGTTTCGATAGATAGTAAAGTCTCTTTGCTATATACTTGATCCATGTTGAGGCCCGATACCGATCCCAGCGATCCGTCCCAGCTGAGTCGGCACCTGATCAGCGTGTCCGCCACGATTCGCCTTCGATTCAGGGCAGCCCTACTTACCCGGGGCCACGACCTCAGCCCATCCACGACGCAAATTGTCCCGAATCTCCCCGAGGCGGGCCTGGGGATGTCCGAACTGGCAGACCGTCTGGGCCTCACCCTGCAACGGACCGGGCAACTCGTCCAGCAATTGGAAGACGACGGTTACCTCAAGCGCGTCCCCGACGAATTGGACGGAAGGGCGAAGCGAGTCGTCTATGCCGCTCGCGGTCTTAGTTTGCTCGGCGATGTTGACCGGGTCGCCGACGAAATCACGGCGGAGTTCAAAGCGATTCTCGGAGTTCGTCGTTTCGCTTCCCTCTGCACGGATCTGGCGGTGCTCGACGAGGCACTCCGGGGCAACGAACTCGCGTTGCGAATTCCGTGAAGGGGAGCGGAGGCGCGGAGCAGTGCGCGTGCTTGGCGGATCGGGGTTGTCCCGGCTGGGGCTGAACGAAGGGTCCGCTTGATGAAGTTCGTTTTCTCAGCGATGATGGGTTGGGGAGGGCAGCACTGGGCGGTTGGCAATGTCATGGGATACAGGGTTGACCAATGGAAGCGAAGTTTGGACTTCCAGTAGGGAAAGCTAGAATTCACTCGATTCCAGCTGACAGGAGATGAAATTGGTCCGATTCAAGTGGCGCATCGTAGCCTTCTGCATCCTGACCTTCTCGTGTTGGTTGTTGATGTATGGGACTTGGCGCGCGCTGCCATTTGTTCAAGCGGGTTTTGAGCAGATCTACAGCCTCAAGAGCCGAATAATTTCAGAAGGCCGGGTATTTCCCTCAGGTCTCCCGCGACGTCTCGTAATTCTGGGGGACAGTCGCGTCCTCTCGGGGTTCAACCCGGATCAGTTTGACGCGCTTTCTGGTGGCAGCATCTACTCTTACAATCTCGGGCTGCCCAATGCATCTCAGTTCCTCGCCGTTCTTGAGTTACTTGTGGCAAACGGAGAAGCGCCAACGCACGTCCTGCTTACTTTTCCATGGTCAGAAAAAAAAGACCGAGTGTCGCTCTCGGCGCTCCTTCGTGATGATCAAGCGATGCTGAATCGGCTCTTCCCGTTCCGGCACATTGCTCGAGATATAGCGAAATTCGCGGTTCGCTCAGTTGGCCAGGGGGGACTCGGGTCATACCGCGACTCGGTAATGGGTTTGGTCGAAAGAGCAAAGAAGGATCGTGGTTACTTTTTCATGGCAGCGATGAGCCACTTTCCCGATGATCGCCTGCCTGACGATTTTTACATCGAAAGCGAACGGCCTGATTTTGTTTTCTCTCGGGCGTACAGCTTTGAGGATCCCAATTTTTTTCGACTGCTCAAGATCGGCAAGGAACACAATATTCGCTTCATTATTGTGCCCACCTATTACAGGGAGGGTTTATATGCGCCGGCAGGGTCGAATCGTGCGGATCGAATCGCACTCAGGAAGCATGGCATCGAGCTTTTGGGACCCGATTACTGGCTCTATCCCAATCGGTCATTCTCGGATCCGACCCATCTCAATCCGAATGGTGCGGAAGCGCATACCCGCCGTCTCTGGGATCTGCTCCAGCCGGTAATTGGCTCAGAGATCAGAACCGGATCCGCTGAAAGTTGAGATCCCACTGCCGAAAAGGCTCGTGAGAGTATGTTATTCAATTCGTTTGAATTCCTGATCTTCTACCTTTTGGTGGTGGCCACTTACTTCGCGCTGCCCCAAAAGCGACGTTGGTTCCTGCTGCTGGCCGCGAGTTACTATTTTTACATGAGTTGGCGGGCCGAGTACATCGTGCTCATTATCGCCGCCACACTCATTAATTACTTTGTCGCGATAGGGATCGAAGAGGTTCAAAATCGCAGGGTGCGTCTGGCCCTTCTTGTCTCTGGCATTAGCTCAAGTCTCGGCATTCTGTTTTTCTTTAAATACGCAGACTTCGTTTCGGTCAACGTTCAGCATGCGCTTGATGCAATCAATGTTTTTGATGCGATGCCTGCGTTTGATCTCCTGCTCCCGCTCGGAATTTCCTTTTATACCTTCCAGGCGATTGGCTATGCGGTTGATGTCTACCGTGGGGACACGCCCGCCGAACGGCATTTGGGCATTTTTGCTTTGTACGTTTCGTTTTTTCCGCAGCTCGTGGCTGGTCCTATCGAGCGCAGCTATCAGCTTCTTCCTCAGTTTCGAAGACCCACATTTGTCGAGCCCGAGCGCATCTCTGCAGGACTACAACTCATCCTTTGGGGCCTGGTCAAGAAAGTCATCATTGCGGATAGGATCTCGGTCGTCGTAGACACGGTCTATTCAAATCCCGAAGCGTACTCGGGTCCGTATCTGATTTTGGCGACGATTTTCTTTTCGATTCAAATTTATTGCGACTTCTCCGGATATTCCGACATGGCCGTCGGAACGGCACGGATCATGGGCTACGACCTGATGACGAATTTCAGGAGGCCTTATTTTGCGACGTCAGTGGGCGAATTCTGGCGGCGCTGGCACATCTCCTTGTCGACCTGGTTTCGCGACTATGTGTATAAGCCTTTGGGGGGCAATCGGGTGGCGCGCCC
>DUCH01000049.1 GCA_012959865.1 Myxococcales bacterium
CGCCGGCGAGCGGCCGGCGGTTCCACTTCAGCGCGCCTCGCGACTCGGGGTCTTGCGAGCCGACCCATGGCTTTCCGTCGCCGCGGCAACCTCTTCGGCGATCACCGCGTACCCCTCTCCGTTGGGATGACTGTCCCCCGACTGAAGATAAATCCGATGGCCGAGCGCATGCTCGCGCAGCGCCTCGAAGGTGTCTACGAAAGGAATTCTCTGCTCATCCAAAAAGGCCCGGACCCGCTGACGGATCGCTTCTTCGTTCGTCAGGATTTTCTGAATAATTTCCTCGCAGCCGCTGCGGACATCCTTCGCCTTCCTCACCAGAACCGATTCCTTCGTGGGGATCAAAACCACCCGAAGCTCCGACCCATGCACCTCCACAAGACGTGCGATTTTCTCCAAAAACAACAGGGAGAGCTCGATGCCTTCCTCGACCTTGGGATCCTCGAGGTCCAGTCCGGCCAATCGATGGTCCGGCTGGAGGACCGTTGTAAAGGGGTCCTCGACCCGAACTGCACAGCGACGCCCGCCGAATTCTTCCCGCTGGTCCCCCCAGGCATTGACGCGTTGGCCGAGCGGGCCTTCCTCGATGATTCGAAAGAGCATGCTGTGGCCGCGCAACCAGTTCCGAAGCCGCTTGATGGGATTCTTTTTCGCATCACGATGGTTGACGAAAGGCGCACCGGGATGGAAATCGGTCGGCTCTTGTTGTCCGCCGCTCGGCGCCATGGAACGCGTGCGAAAGGATGCCCAATGCCTTCGATCCGAGACCGACCGGTATGCGTCGATAAAGTCGTTTCCGAAATAGAGGGCCACGACAACGAGATCGGGTTTTAGGGAAAGGGCCTTGGTTTCGAGCAGGTGGAAATATTCCACCGGCCCGTAGGCGCTCATGCCCAGGTTGTAGACGCTCCGGCCGGTTTTACGGGCGAACTCACTTGGCCACGACTCATCCCATCGGGCCGCCACCCCCCAGGTATTCGAATCGCCCAGGGCGACGACTTCGCTGCTTTCGGGCACCTCGAGATTGCGGAATCCCCATTCGTCGTGGCCCCCCGTATAGGGTGCGACGCGGAAGCCAAGAGCGGGGTCGGCCACCCGTTCGGGCGCCAGGTAGTCCATCTTTTCCCTCGCGACCCGCAAGCCGAGTTCAAAAAGAAGAACCGGGACCGCGACGGAGAGAATGCAGACCCCTCCCTTCAGGAAATTCAAGCCTAACTCCTCCGCCGTGTTCAGAGTGGGGACGATTAGACGCCCAAATCATCCCGGCCAAATATCGCTTCGAGGGTGATGCCTCGCTCGGCGAAGGCTTCGGCCGCGCCTTCGCCCCGATCCACCAAGCAGAGCACCCGGGCCACCTTGCCGCCGGCGGCTTCGACGATGTCCAGGGCTTCAAGGGTCGATCCCCCCGTGGTGGTGGTGTCCTCGAGGAGCGCCACGGTCTGCCCGGCCGCGAAGCCACCCTCGAGCTGGCGCCCCAGGCCATGCTTCTTTTTTTCCTTGCGGACGAAGAAGCCGAGCAGATCGCCGGCGCGCTCGTCCCGGGCTGCAGCGCCCAGCACCGCCGAAACGAAGGGCACGGCGCCCACCGCCATCCCGCCCACCGCCGCGACAGGGGGTCCGACGAGCAAGGTCTCGAGAACCAATTCGCCTGCCAGTTTCACCCCTTGCGGGCGCATCAGGGTCTGGCGCAGATCGAGATAGAAATTGCTCTTGCGGCCGCTGGCCAGGGTGACTTCCCGGCGCTCGAACGAAACGTCGAGAATGAGATCGAGCAACTCTTGGCGGCGGGGGTCGGTCAAGGGTTTGCCTCCGTGGGGGCTGGGGCCAACGCAAACGCCCCGGGGTTGGGGGTTTCTACTGTTTGCGAATCCCCAGAGCGAACTCGGCGATCAAGCGGTTGTGGAGTTCGCTGGTTCCTTCGCCGAATTCCAGGGATTTCGCCTCCATGAGCAGCCGGCCGATCTCGTATTCCTGGGTGCACGAGTATCCGCCAAAAATTTGCATACCGTCCAGGGCATTCTGCACCGCGGCCTGGCTGGCGCAGAGCTTCGCCATACTGCTCTCCATGCTGGCGCGCTTGATTCCCGCATCCTTCATTCGCCCCAGGCGATAAACCAGAAGCCGCGCCTGCTCGGTGCGACAAACCATGTCGGCGACCTTTTGCTGGATCATCTGGAAGCCGCCGATTTTTTGCCCGAAGGCCTCGCGCTCCATCGCGTAAGGGAGGGCGAGATCGAGACAACGCTGAGCTTGGCCCACACAGCGCGCCGCCACGGAAAATCGGCCCGTATCGAGCGCCGCTCCGAGAATCGGAAAGCCTCCGCCGGCTTTGCCGAGGAGGGCCGCGTCGGGAATGAAGACGTTCTCGAAATGCACCTCGGAGAGCTTGTCACGCTTGAGGGTGCGCATGGGGAAATCGCTGATCGAAAGGCCGCTCTCGACTTCGCGTGGGTCAAAGACGAATGCCGTCACACCCTTGTGTTTTTTCTCACGATCGACGCTGGCCACCAAGAAAAAAAGCCCGGCGTGATCGGCATGGGAGATGAAGACTTTGGTGCCGTTGATCCGCCATCCGCCAGCCACCTTCTTCGCCGTGGTCTGCATACTGCCGAGGTCGGTGCCGCCGCCCGGTTCGGTGAGGCAGGCCGAGCAAATGATCTCGCCTTTCGCGATGCCCGGCAGAAAGGCCTCCTTCTGGGCTTCGGCGCCAAAATTTAACAGCGAACCCGCGCACAGAGAATTCGCCACCGAGATCACCGAGGCCACCACCCAGTCCACCCGGGCGATCTCCTCGCAGATGATCCCATAGGTGACGGCGTCGCTGTACGAGCCCCCATACTTCTCGGGGATCATTGGCCCGAGCAAACCCATTTCGGGGAGCTTGGCGATGAGTTCCAACGGGTAGCGCTCCTCGCTCTCGTACTGCTCCACATGGGGGAGAATTTCCTTCTCGGCAAATTCCCGAACCGTGCGGCGGACCTCGCGCTGCTCGTCGCTGAGGTCAAAATCGGCCATGCGGTCTAGGGCGTCGCTCATGGGATCTCCGTACATCCGCCTCTAACTCGGTCCAAAACGGCACGAGAACCCGCTTAATATAGCCCGCTCGACACTGCCCGTGGGGGATCGACAGAGGCGCCCGGCTCCCGTACCCTCCGGCGTCCGCACAGCCTGGGGACAGCCCCGATTCGCTCCCGTGCAGACCGAGCGAATGAATCGATATAGATCTATAGCCATAAATAGATAATAGAAAGAAGAAAAGTTATGAAGAAGCCGACCCAGAAGCGAAACCGGGGCAAGTCCTCGAGGCACCGCGCGAAGCTCAAGCAAAAGCACCGGCGCGCACGGCGGCGCATGACCGGCGGCGCCCGCTCGACCTACCGCTAGGCGCCCTTCGCGCAGCCGGTACCGGGCGGCTTCAGCGCGAAACCGCGGCGGACAGTTCTTCGCTTGCACGGTCCAGGGCTTCGTCCACCGCCGCTTCCCACGCCCTGACGCCCTCCGCCCCTTGGCCGGCTTCGGGAAAGAGCAGGCCGCGAGACGAGTTCACCAAGCCTCCCTCCAAACCCCGAGGCCCCGCGACAAAGCTCCGCACCGCCTCGGCCGCGCTGGCTCCCTGGGCCCCGTAACCCGGTATTAGAAACAGCGCGTTGGGGAGTAGGCCCCGGAGCCTCTCCGCTTGCTCGGGATACGTCGCCCCGGCGACGATCCCCAAGGACGACCAGCCCGTGGCGGGGCCGGCGAGTTCGTCGGCGAGTTCGCTCAGGCTCGCCGCCAAGGCTTCGTAGACCGGGCCTTCTTTCTCCAGCAACCGGTCCTGCAAGTCTCCCGATCCTGGGTTGCTCGTTTTCGCGAGCACAAAGAGACCCCGCCCGTAGGCAGCAGCGCGCTCCACGAAGGGAGCCAGGGTATCGAGACCCATATAGGGGTTGAGGGTAATCGCGTCGGCCTCGGCAGCGGCGCCCGGCTCCAGGTAAGCGGACGCGTATCCCTCGGCGGTGGATCCGATATCACCGCGCTTGGCATCGAGCACGATCAAGAGCCCGCGCTCTCGGGCCGCGGCCATCACCCGCTCCAGCACGGCCAAACCCGCCGAACCCATCTGCTCGAAGAAGGCGATCTGGGGCTTCACCGCGGCGACGCGTCCGGCCAAACGGTCGAGAAAGGCCAAGGCCAGAGCCTCCACAGCGCCCGGGGTGGCGGGATCCGTGGCCGCCATGCTGCCCCGCTGAAAGAGCGGGGGGATGCGCGCCAGATGGGGATCGATTCCCGCACACAGGGGGTGCCCGATTTCCCGGGTCCGCGCCATCAGGTCATCGGCGAAATGCAATCCGAGGCTCCTTCCTGCCGGGCCCGAGGATGGCAGATCCCCGCCCGGCAATCCAATTCGCGCGCGGGACCCCGGAGTTTCTTCTCGCCCATCGCAGTGCCCCACCCGCACCAATCGCCGCTAGCCTCTGCGCGTGTCTTTTGAATTCGAGCTTGAGGCCACATCCGGCCAGGCCCGGGCGGCCACCTTCGACACCCCTCACGGTCGGGTACACACCCCGTGCTTCATGCCCGTGGGCACCCACGGCGCGCTCAAAGCCATGACCCCCGCACAGGTCGCCGATACCGGCGCCCAAGTGGTTCTCGCCAATACCTACCACTTGGCCCAGAAGCCGGGCGAGGGATTGGTAGAAAAGCTCGGCGGCCTTCACGCGTTCATGCAATGGCCCGGGCCCATTCTCACCGATAGCGGGGGCTTTCAGGTTTTCTCCTTGCCCGGGGTCGAGATCGCCGACAAGGGCGTGCGCTTCAAGAACGAACAAACCGGTGACGTCATGGACATGACCCCCGAGAGTTCCATCGGCATTCAGAATCGTCTGGGGGCCGACATCATCATGGCTTTCGACGAGTGCACCCCATACCCGGCCTCGCGTAAACTCGCGGCCACCGGGGTCCGGCGCACCTTGGCCTGGATGGAGCGCTGCATGAAGGCGCACGGTCGTCCCGACGACCAGGCGCTCTTCGCCATCGTCCAGGGCAGCGTCTACCCCGAACTCCGCGCCCAATGCGCCGAAGGTCTGGCGGCCTTCGACTGCCCGGGCTACGCGATCGGCGGCGTCAGCGTGGGCGAGGGCCACGAACTGCTCTGCCAGATCACCGAGAGCACCGCGCCCCTGCTGCCCGCCCAAAAGCCCCGCTACCTGATGGGGGTAGGCCTCCCCGAAGATCTGATTGCCTGCGTGGGCTATGGGGTGGATCTCTTCGACTGCGTGATCCCCACCCGCTATGCCCGCAGCGCCACGGTATTTACTTCGCGTGGGCGGCTTCGGCTAACCCACCGCCGCTACCGCCGAGACGCCTACCCCATCGATGTCTCCTGCGATTGCTATGCGTGCAAGGACGGCGCCTTCACCCGGGCCTATCTTCACCACCTCTTCGCCGCCAACGAAGTGCTCTCAGCGATTCTCTGCTCCATCCACAACGTGCACTTCTATGCGTCGCTGATGGCCCAGGCCCGGAGGGCCATCTTCGAGGGCCGCTATTCGGATTTCGCCCGGGAGTTCATGGAAGGCTACGGGCAAGCCGAGGGCGCCCGCCCGGAGGCGCCCACGCGCTGAGCCTGGCCTTTTCGGGCTCGCCCCCCCCCGCTGGCGGCAGAGAACTTTGCGGCCGTAAGGGTGGCGCTTCTCGTCAGAAAAGGGAACCTACTGCCCCTATGGCTCTCACTTGCGGAATCGTCGGCCTGCCCAACGTGGGCAAGAGCACCATTTTCAACGCCCTTACGGCGGCCGGCATTCAGGCCGAGAACTATCCCTTTTGCACCATCGAGCCCAATACCGGGGTGGTGACGGTCCCCGACTCCAGGCTCGAGCAGCTCGATGCCATCGTGAACTCCGTGCAGATCATTCCCACCACGGTGGAGTTCGTGGACATCGCGGGCCTCGTCAAGGGCGCCAGCCAGGGCGAGGGCCTGGGCAACCGTTTCCTCGCCAACATTCGGGAGACCAGCGCCATCATTCACGTGGTGCGCTGCTTCGACGACGACAACGTCGTCCATGTCGATGGTGCACCCGATCCGCTGCGCGATGTGGAAACCATCGAGATCGAACTCGGCCTGGCCGATCTTGAAACCATCGAGAAGCGACTGGACCGCGCCCAGCGCGGCGCCAAGAGCGGAGACAAGGCGGCCAAGGCCGAAGCCGATTTTTTCTCCGCCTTGCTCGAACACGTGTCGGGAGGCCGGGCAGCCCGGCACTTCGATGTCCCCGACGCCATGCAGGTCGTTTACCGGGACTGTCACCTGCTGAGCGCGAAGCCCGTCCTCTACGTCGCAAATGTCGATGACGCGGGCCTGGCCGAGGGAAATCCCTATAGCGAGGATCTCGCTGTCCATGCTGGGAAAGTGGCCGCCGGCGTGGTCCGCATCTGCGGTCAGGTCGAAGCGGAACTTTCCGAAATCGAGGTCGACGAACGCAGCGAGTTCCTGCGAGATCTCGGCGTGGAAGAGCCCGGTCTCCACCGGCTGATTCATGCCGCCTACACGCTCCTCAACCTGATTACCTTCTTCACCGCCGGCGAAAAGGAAGTGCGCGCCTGGACCGTTCGCCAGGGCGCCCTGGCCCCCGAGGCCGCGGGGGAGATCCACAGCGATTTCGAACACAATTTCATTCGCGCCGAGGTCATCCCCTTCACGACCTACATCGAAGTCGGCGGGGAGAACAACGCCAAGAACAAGGGGCTCATGCAGGTCGAGGGCAAGGAATACCCGGTGGCCGATGGAGACGTGATGCATTTTCGTGTCGGCGTCTAGAGCGGGCGCGAAACCCTTTTCTCCCTAAAACTTTTTTCTCCATGAGACTCTGTCGTCCCTAAAATCCTGTCCCCCCTGAAATCCTTCGTCCCAAACCGCCTTGTGCGCGCGGGCGCTGAAAGGAAAAGCGAGTTGCCCGAACTTCTCACACCCGATGAAGTACTCGCCCGCTACACCGCCGGGCCCGATACCGGGATCTTTACCGACGGATCCTGCGACCCCAATCCCGGCCCCGGCGGCTGGGGGCTCGTCTGGGTCGAGAGCGGCGAAATTCGCGAAGAGCGAAACGGGCAGGCGCCGGATACAACCAACAACCGCATGGAGCTGCAGGCACTCATCGAAGCCATGAAGATGTTGGCCGAAGATGCCCGAGTCGACATCTACTCGGATAGTCAACTTTGCGTCAAAACCGTCAACGAGTGGGCGGCGGGCTGGGAAAGGCGCGGTTGGAAACGCAAGACCGGCCCCATCAAGAACCTCGACCTGGTTCAGGAATTGTGGGCCCTCGCCCAGGCGCGCCCCGGGGTCACATTCAAGTGGATCAAGGCCCACGACGGCTCGCGTTGGAACGAGTACGCCGACGCTTTGGCGTCGACCTATATGCTCCGCTGAGGCGGGCCGTTCGCTTTCAGCGCCTGGGCGCAATGGCGCTTTTAGCGTCTTGGCGCAATGGCGCCCTCGGGCACCCGCTCGAAGTAGAGCTTTTCATCGACGGGCGTTCGGGGCGGGCGCCCGTGGCGACCCAGCGGCCAGCCGATGGGCAGCAACGCGCAACTGGGCGTGGCTTCGGACAAGCCCAGGTAGGCGTCGATCTCCGGTCCGTCGGCCAGGTGAACCGTCGTCAGCGAAGCCCCCAGCCCCACCCCCCGGCACGCGAGCAGAATGTTCTGGATCGCGGGGAAGAGCGCCTGGCTCTGGGTTTCGCCCCGACGCTTCCAGCCCGCCACGAAAAGGTGAACCGGGGCTTCGTGCATATGATCCGCCAGGTGAAGCGCGGCCCGCATGTTGCG
>DUCH01000050.1 GCA_012959865.1 Myxococcales bacterium
CCATGCAGAGCGGTTTGCCCCCCCCCCCCACACACACAATTTCTGGGGTGGGTGCTTTTTCGCTAGAATAGGGCGCCTAAAAGGTAGGGATGGAACGGAACTCAATCGGGGCCTTGTCGTCCCCATGTGTTTTGCGAGGCAGGGCAGGGCAAAGATTCCTCCCCTGCTCTTCAGCGATATTTCCCTAGCCTACAGGTACCTCATAAACATCGATTCGACTTCTACCCAAAGAGGATTCCGTGTGAATCGAGAACCTGAACGCCGACGCATCTCCCTGTCAGGTCGCAATTGCGAACTCGGGCTCGTGGATTGGGGAGGGTCCGGGCCGGTCCTTCTACTCGCCCATGCCAACGGATTCTGCGCCGATGTATTTGGCCCTTTCGTCCAGTCGCTGGTATCGGACTTTCATGTCATCGGCTACGACGCTAGGGGCCATGGCGAATCCGATATGCCTGCGGCCCGCAGTGCCTATCTGTGGTCGGAACTTATCGCCGACCAGGTGGCTTTGGTGGAAGAGCTTAAGCTGGCATATGGCATCGATCGGCTTGGTCGGGGTGTCGGGCACTCGATGGGAGCCTCCATAATGTTGGCGGTTGCCGCCCGACGTCCAGATCTCTTCGAATCTATCGATTTGATCGATCCCATTATTGCCCTCCCGCCGAGTGAGCGGACCGGCTACTACGCGGGCGAGGGGCAACACCCCATGGCAGAGCGGGCTCGGAAGCGGCGTCGAAGCTTCCAATCGAGAGTCGCCCTCAGAGCGAAGTGGGAACAGCGAGGCATTTATGCAGAGTGGGATCTTCAGGCCTTGAATAGTCTGCTGGCCTATACCTTTCGGGACTTGCCGAATGGAGAGATCGAACTCAAATGCGATCCTGAGGTGGAGGCTTTTATCTATGAGGGGGGGCGGGATTTGGATCTATTCGCCGAGGTTGCGAGCTTGACCACCCCAGCGCGGCTCTTCCACTCCGAGCGCGGCTTTGTCCCGCGGACAGTGGCCGAGCAGTTGGTGGCGACGAACCCCTTTCTGCGCCTCGAACGTCTTGAACTTGGGCACTTCGCCCCGATGGAGGCGCCCTCCACAATGGCATCCCTGATTCTGCATCAGCGCCCGGCAGCCTTTTGATTTCCCGCTTAGATGGGCACACCCTTCAGGGCTCATTTTACGAGAGGGGGGCTTCTTTGCGCTGTCCGGATCTCGGCCTAAGGTGATGGCTCAAAGAGCAGTTTCGTCGCCTCGCGTACAATCCCGTCATGGGTCTTGCCCATCGCTGCCAGTGAATCTTGGTAGAGACGACTCGATCCGACAATTGAGCCAGTCTTTACGTCACGAACCTCGATCTTGATTTCCAGTAGATAGGTGCGCATGTCCCAGTTCCATCAATCAATGTCGGCCACCCGTGTCCACAGCCGAAGCAAACGCACGCCAGCTGGGCTCCGGGTTGGTGGGCGCCCAGACGCAGATCAGCGATTTCTGAGAAACGGGGACGCAGCGCTCGGGAGGAACTCCGCCAAATCCGATTATTTCGTTCTCGGTTCGGTGGGGCGCAAAGGTGTGAAGGGCTCCCGAAACGGGTGCGATACAGGTCGCCAGACTCGCGGCTAGCCCGCGCCCTACCTGCTGGTTGAAACCGTAAGTCGCCCTTCGGCCACCAGTCTCGCGTCGGACCCCGCCTCGACTTGGTAGACCGCGCAAGTCTGTGAGAGAGCGCCAAGGCCGGGGCGGCCTTGGCCGGGGCGGGCGTAGACCCTCAACCACGAGTCGGCCTTGATTTCAGGCACGTGGAACCGAAGCCCACGGGCCCCGATCAGAAAACCTCGAGGAAGGTCTTCATTCCGAAAATAGGCAAGCAATCCTGCGCGGGCTGCGAAGCATTGGGCCATGTATTCGATGGCCACCCATGCTTCGACACTTCCGTCTTGCCTTTTGAGCCACTCCTGTCTCGATACGTCCACAGATGCGATGGTGTGTTCGTCGCTGTGTTCGATAATTTTATGAAGCAGCAAAACGCAGCCGCGATGGTGGAGAATATCCTCCGGAAGAGGAAGTTCATCTCTCGGCATGATCGCGGTCCGGCCAAAAATCGAAGAAATTAAACCACTGGTTCGGCTCTCTCAGGCAATAGTGCTCGAGGCGCGAAGCGAAGTGCTGTATCTGTTTCGAAATTTCAGTTTTTCGGTCAACGGGCCGAACCGGGCTCCCATCGGAAAGACCCTCCATGAAAACCTCGTACTTTCGAGGCCCGGTTTTTAACGAGACCGCCAAGATTGTCGGAATTTCCAGCAACAAGGGAAGCAGGAATGGGCCTTCAGGAAATAGTGCGTCTTCTCCCATGAATTTCGCGCGCGTGACCCGCCTACGGGAACTTGGCGCCACCCGATCAGCGAGGACTGCGATAAATTCGCCCCGTTCGACGCAGCGTCGAAGTTCAAAGGCGGTTTGGGCCGAATTTGGATCGAGGTTGATCACCCGCACCATGGAGTCTGGATCGAGAATTTCGAAGGCCTCGTTGATCAGCTGGGAATTTCCGACGTACATGATCACATTGACGGGGATATTGGCCTCACGAGCGACGATTCGGAGCATGTCGAAGCTCCCCAAGTGTGCCCCGACCAACATTGCACTCTTCTGCTGATCGACCAGCTTTCGCATTTGCTGTCGCTCGTGAACGACCACCTCAAAGCGTTCTCCAGCACCCGACCACAGGGCAAATCTGTCGAAGAGCAGCTCTGCGAAAGTTCGGACGTGACGGTAAATGTCCCAGAACTTCGGAGAGCCTGTACCGGAGATGAGGGAAACGCGTTTCAGGTAATCGCGAGAAGATCGACGAGCAACTTTGTCGAACAAGCAATAGTACAGCGCGATTGCCGGAACGAGATAGCGGATGGGGGCGGACCCAAGCACTCTTATCCCCGAAAGAATGAACCTGATCCAGAAGGTGGAGCCGCGCTCTCCTATCTTGCTCCAAGAGGGATTACCCTTCGTCCGCGGCGCATCTCCGGATTCATCATTGGCCTTCACTGGCTGTCCTTGTTCTCGATCGACTCCAGAGGGATTCTGTAGCCAGCCGGAGGTAGGCCTTGGCGATAAGAAGATTGTCCTGCCGCATTCGAAAATGAGATACCCCTGCCTCCGGATAATGGACAAAAGTCGGAATGTTCACAACTGGAACCCCAGCCCTGACCATTCGAATTACGAATTCCGGGTCAAAGTCCATCCGGTCTCCCGTTCGAGTTCTGTCGAGCAGATCGATTGTGGGAGTAAGAGGCACGCATCGGAATCCGCAGAGCGGGTCGGCGACTTGAGTGGACAGCGTTTCGATCCATACGATTATCTGGGAGAGTTTGCGACCGTGCAGCCGATGCCAGGGGACGGAATCGTCGAATACCGGGGTTCCCAATACTAAGGCCTCGGGGCTATCGCGGGCGGCCCTCAGGAATCGCGGAATATCGGATGCGTTGTGCTGCCCATCGGCATCGATCTGTATCACGTGAGTAGAACCCCTATTTGCTGCTGCACGGTAGGCCGTGCGCAGCGCAGCGCCTCGGCCGAGGTTGCGAGAATGACGAATCACCTCGATCCACTCGTGCTGTGCGTCCAGGAAATCCAACTGCGCCCGGGTCGAAGGACCGCTGCCATCATCTACTATGATGCAGGGCAGATTCAGCCCAGAAACTGATTTAACAACGTCCCCGATGCTCTCGCCGTGATCGTAAATAGGGATCGCTAGAAACGGAATCACGGACTGTCCCCCGAGCCCACGGGTTCGGGGGATAGTCGAACTCGACCGCGGGCGAACTCATGTTCTTCGCCCCACAACCGCAGGTCAAGCTTGCCCTCGGCGCTAACGCACACCTTGATTCTGAAGGAATCTCCAGGCCTGAGCGGATGCATGAACTTCAGTGATTGGACCGATTCGACCTGAGGCGATTGCCCGAGAATATCTGCAGCCATCTCGATTGCCCAGTCGAGTTCAAGCACCCCCGGCACCACAGGCCCGTCTGGAAAGTGTCCAGGAAAACAGGAGAGGTCATGAGGCACGACGCAAGCCCGTTCGAGAAATTTCGGACCTCGAAATTCCTCTATCAGCGTCGGTCTATCCGATGACGAGGCGTCGAATTCCGAGATGGAGAAGAGTTTGGATAGGGAAGCGCGGGTTAGCTTGCCTCGAGAATTCTCCGGAAGTTGAGGCACCATTCTCCAGTACCGCGGATGAAAGATCGGGTCCCAGTCCTCCGCGAGTTGCAGGCGGATTATTCGCCCGAATGAACGGCGTCCTTCTTTGTCGAGAACATCCCAGCCTGCAATTGATGGAACGGTTACGGCTGCAACACGTCGGGTCCCCTCCCGGTCGATTGTCAGCAGAGCGACATCTTCGATCAGCAGGTGCTCGCGCAGTTTCGCTTCCATTGGAGAAAGATCGAGCCTCTTCTCGCCTATTTTTACAACTTGGTCAAGGCGGCCTTCCAAGGTAAAAGATCCATTTGGGAGCGGGGAAATACGGTCGCCAGTAGCGAATCCGGTGTCGCCGGACTCCACACTGACAAACGGCGAACGGATAAGCATGCCTTGATTTTCTGGATCACAGTTCACTAGAACTGAGGGAAAAGGAGTCCAAAGGTTCTGACTTCTTCCCAACTCCTGAGAGCGCCACGCGATTCCGCCAGTCTCCGTTGATCCGAGAACCTCCAGAGGCGCATATTCGAGCGTTCGAGCGATTTCATGCGCTGTTTCTTCATGCAACGGCCCGCCTGAGGAGAAAACGAGTCGGCATACCCCCCGTAGTTCCTCCGTACCACTGTGACGCGCCAGCCGCTTCAAGTGAGTCGGTACCGTCGCGAGCACGCAGCTCTGGGCATCAATCATCTTGGGCACAGCTTCTCCCGCATGCAAGAAGTGTTGCGACTGGAACACATGCGCGGCTGCGAGAGGCCAGAGCACTCCAAAGAGGAGCCCGTACAGGTGCTGATGAGAAGCCGTCGAGAAGAACACTGAATCGCTCACCCGGTCACCCCAGAGGGCTTCAAGTTCGGCAACTTCATCTGCAAGGTGAGCGATTGTTTTCATGACCGGCTTCTCGCTGCCGGTTGTTCCAGAAGTATAAAGTTCAATCGCGGGACTATTCGGCCCGAGCTCCGGCAACTTGTCTGGGTCGGCACCGCTTGCGCCGGAAAGCATTGGGTGAACACTTGGCCCTTCCGCAATCCATTCGGGGCGGTCGCACAAAATGCCCGCAGCGCGGGTCTGTAGATTGCGCAGGGATTCCGGTTGGCGATTCGGCGGCGAGATGGCGTAGCGCCCGGAATGCCAAAGAGCGAGCAAGGCGACGGCGAAAGCATAAGCATCTTCGGTAAGCAGGACCCAGCCACCGCTCGGCTCGTCTGAGAGCCGTTCGCGGAGGTTCGCCACGTCTTCCCGCAGTCGTTCCCAAGAAATCAAGCGATTCGTATGAGTGATCGGGTCCCATTCTTGAGCGACCGCCGAGGTGGGATCACGGGGCGACAAGAGAAGGCGGCTGAGAGAATTCACTCTTTTCGACTCGCTACAATGAACTCGCCAAGCGTCCGGATCGAAAGAAAGATCCCCTGGTTGACTTCAGGGTCATCGTCTAATGTAACACCATATTGTTCCTCCATCGCCATTGCTATCTCGAGGGCATCGATGGAGTCCAGGTCGATTTCGTCGCCAAAGAGCAGAGCGTCGGTACCGATCTCCGACGCCGTGATGTCTTCGAGCGCTAGCGTTTCCACGATCAGTGTCTTCAGTTCATCGAAAAGTGAAGTCAGATCAGACAACTGTCACCTGCCTCTCAAAGTAGGAGTGCCACAATTCGGTCAAGGAGCGTGCGGCTTGCCCCCGACTCGCCCTTCCTTTCGCGAAGTGGGCGATAGCCAGAGGCTCGCCAACAGCCAGAAAAAGCGCAAAACGTCGCTCGGGAATCCGCCACCATTCTTGGCCGTGGTGTAGCGTCGATGGATCGCAACGAATCGTTACTGGAATTGGGCACTTGTCCGCTCGCAGGGCGATATGAGCGGCACCGCGTGTGAAGGCTCCCAATTCGTTGGCCGGCGACCGTGTTCCTTCTGGAAAGATAATAATCGATCGCCCCGCACGTAACCGCTCGACGCACATCTCCACCATCGCGGGACCATGGCCGCTGGGAATGTAGCCAGCGCCTTGGGCAGCGAGGCCCAAGAAGCCGTTGCGGAAAAATTTTTCTTTGACAACACAGTCGGCTTGGGGCATCTGGGCTATCAGAGTCAAGGCATCGAGAAGCGTAGGGTGATTGGCGATGACGAGAATTCCAGGCTCCCGTAGTTTTTCGCTCCCCTTGTAGCCAATGGTGCAAATTCCCAAAGCCTGAATCATAAATAAGTAGACCCGAGTCATCCTGCGGATCAGGAATTGGGCTCTGAACTCATGAACGCGCGAATCACCAGGCAGTAGAGTCATCATCGGGATGATCACGAAGCCAAGCGCGACCGACTGCAACCCTAAAAGTATGAAAGCGAAGGCTGTGGCTAGGACGCGCCAGATATGCCAAAGCCATTCCGCGGGTCGCTTGATAAAGTTCAATCGATCCCTCTTCGACCCAAAACTGCTTTGCATTCCAAGACTATACAGGTAAAATTCGCTGGTCAAAAGCTGAGCCCCAGTCGCCGATGCGATACGATCACGCAGCCGAACTTGAGCGAACCGCTGTCGGCGATAACCCCATCTCTTGCGGTCATTAGCCGATAAATGGAGACCTAGGCCTGGTGGGAACCCTCGCTTCTGAAACGCACCGGACTGGCGCGACCCAGCCCGATCTGAAGCTCGATGTCTTGAGGAAGACCATCCCGGCGTCTGGCCGGGTTTTCGTCTCAGTTATGCGGTTTCTATGCGCGTTGGTAATTTTTTCGAGCGTGACTCCTGGTCTGGCCCTCACGGATGAGTTCGAAGGTACCGTCTCGGAATCCGCCGATGGCCTTAAGGATCTGATGGCGCTGTTCGCAGGGAGTGGTGGGGTGCGCGCGGAGTTCAGCGAGAGCCGCTACATCTCGATTTTGACAGAGCCAATACAGACGCGCGGCGTTCTCTATTTCTCTCCCCCCGATCATCTTGCGCGCTACACAAGTCAACCCGATGCCTCGAGTATAGTGACGGACGGGAAGCAGGTCACTCTCAGAGACAGAACTGGGAGTAAAACTATAGATCTCGAGTCGTCTGAACTGGCTCGCGAATTGGTTAGTAGCTTTGCGGTGTTGCTAAGAGGAGACCTCGCTGCGCTGAATGCGGAATACGAGGTCGATCTGTATTCCAGAAAGGGTCAGGATCCGCTCCTTGCGTCCCCGTGGATACTCGATTTGAAGCCTCGCTCGTCCGAAATCAGTATTTTTATAGAAAGGACTCGTGTCGAGGGTTTGAAAAATAAACTCACTTCGATGGAAACTCTGGAAAAAAACGGCGATCGGACTCTTATGGTCTTTTCAGCGGTCGAAACGGGTCTTGAGTTCGATGACGAGCAGCTCGAGCATCTGTTTTCGTTCAAAGACGATGATCGTGCAAGGTGAGTGAACGAGTGACGCGCCGGATGACTCTTATAGTCTTCGGGTTTCTGGCGCTCTACTGCTTCACGCGGCTGGAAATAACCAATTCCATCACGCACTTCATTCCGAAGCAGAACGAGGCTGAACTTGTCGATCTCTCTCTCAAGCTCGTCGAGTCGCCCCTGGCTCAGCGAATGTTGATCTCGGTTTCGGGAGGGCCAAACTCAAAGCAGG
>DUCH01000051.1 GCA_012959865.1 Myxococcales bacterium
TCTTGTGGTCGAGTCCGAGCAGGTGCAGGATCGTCGCGTGCAGGTCGTGGATGTGGACCTTGCCCTCCACCGCGGCGAAGCCGAGTGGGTCGGTGGCGCCGTCTGCGGCGCCGACAGGGGTCAAGTGCAGGACCCCGGCCCCAGTAAGGGGAGCGGCCGTAGGCCGACTAGGCCGTGCGACGTGGGGGGGAGAGAGGGGGTGGAGGTGGGAATGGATTGTCTCGTCAGAGCGCCACTTTCGGCTTCTTCCGATTTCTCGTAAGCTTCTGTTTCAGTTACTGTTTTATCTTCGGTCAGAGGTCCAACTCGATCTGGGGAGCTTTCGGAGAGTCCGCGGTGGGTGGGTGTCAGCGGGGGGACGCCAGCTGCCCAAGATTAGCGGTCTGTCCTTCTAGCCGTCAACAAAAAGCGAAAGAAAGGTGAAAATCGTTTCTTGCTTTTTCTTGCCTTGAGGACGCTCCCCGAGTGGGGGGGGGAGTCGAGTCGTGGGGGTGGAAGACTCTGCCGAACCCGAAGCCACCAACCGCTACAATTCTCCTCCTGATGCGTGTGCTCGGTCTGGATCTCGGTCGCAAACGGATCGGCCTCGCGGTCTCGGACCTCGAGGCCGAGATCGCTTTTCCCGCCGGCACGCTGAAAAGTGCTGGCCGAAAGGCCGATGTTTTGGCGATCTGTGAATTCATTGCCGAACGCGACATCGGCTCTGTTGTGGTGGGCCTTCCCAGGCACATGGACGGGCGCCATGGGCCCGAAGCCGCCAGCGCCGAAAAATTCGCGGCTGCTCTGCGCGGCGCCTCGGGATTAGCGGTGGATACTCTGGACGAGCGCTGGACGAGCCAAGAAGCCGAACGTGCTCTGCTCGCCCAGGGGCACAACTCGCGACGCAGCCGGGCCCATGTGGACGAGGTCGCCGCAGCCATCATCTTGCGGACATATCTCCAACTCAATCGAGAAAAATTGCGTTCCCGAGAAGGCGAGTGATGGCGCGATGGCTGGGAGCCGCCTTGACGGTTTTGATTCTCGCGGGCTTCGCCGGCGTCCAGTATGGGCGCTCGCTTCTTGAACCGGTTTCTGGCGACGGCGAACTAATTCTCTTCCGCGTGGAGAGCGGGACGTCTTTTGCGGCGGTGGCGGCGCGACTCGAAACTGAGGGCCTGATTCGAAGCGCCCGACTCGCGAATCTGCTTGCTCGGGCCCAGGGACTCGATCAGAAACTGCACGTGGGCGAATACGAACTTTCCGCCAGCGAGACCACCCAGGAAGTCCTCAAAGCGATCACCGGGGGGCCGGTCAAGACCTGGACCGTGACCATCCCAGAAGGCAGTCGCGCGGTGGACATCGCGGCTCGACTCGAAGCCGAGGGCCTTACGAGCGCAACCGAGTTCCTGCTGGCCGTTGATGACGTGAAACTCGCAAGGGAACTCGGCGTTCCCGCCGACAGATTGGAAGGCTATTTATACCCCGACACCTACCGGCTGCCTCGAGGTCTATCTCCCGAACAGATCACTCGCATCATGGTGAAGCAATTCGATCGTGTCTGGGCGGCCGAAATCGCTGAGCTCGCCATCGCCTCAACGCTTTCGAAGAATCAGATCGTCATCCTCGCTTCCATAGTCGAAAAAGAAACGGCTGCGGCGGCCGAACGACCGATCATCGCTTCGGTCTTCCTCAATCGATTGGAGCAAGGCATGAGGCTCGAAACGGACCCTACTGTGATTTACGGAATACCCGATTTCGATGGTAATTTGCGAAAGAAACATCTGAAAGATAGGAGCAACCCCTACAACACCTACCGAATTGCGGGACTCCCACCGAGCGCCATCGCGAGCCCCGGAGCCGAAGCCCTGCGCGCTGTTGTCGCACCCGATACTACGGACTTCCTCTACTTCGTTTCCCGGAACGAAGGGACTCACGTATTTTCCACCACTTATCGGGAACACGTGAACGCGGTGAATCGCTACCAGCGAAATCGGCGAAGGCGCTGAGCCGAAATGCCTTACGACGGCGGCGCTTCAGTCCGACTGGAGGCTGAGCGAGAGAAGGGGCACCGCCCGGTCGCCTGAAATGGTGGTGAGTAGGGTCGTGAGCTTCGGGCCGCGATCGCGGCCAATCAGGAGATCGTATGCAATCGGACAGAATGTTTTCAACGTCAGATCTGTCCCTTCGCACAGACCCTGCATATGCGGGATCAAATCGACCTCAGAGATATTGGGCTGGTCGCGCAGCACCCAGACCAATCTCTCCATCGCCTTGCGCTGATCCGGGGACAGCGCACGCGTGACAGCGTTCGTTCGCATTCGGTAACGGAAATCTTCGGGCGCGTATTCCTCGATCCAGCGCCAACAACATTCAGCGCGCTGTCGAAATATCCGTCTCTCCTCGTCAGTCGAAATTTTTCCCAGGATCTCGTAGCGCGCGAGGCTTCGATCGATATCGCCATCGTAGGCCTGAAGAACGACCGAGAGACCGCGAAAAGCAGCGATGAAAGGTACGGGGCTCCCCGGCTCAATTCGCTTCGCCGTTACCGAAGAAAGTTCAAAAGTCCGGCGGGCGATTTCTCGCTTCTTGTCGGCCTTGCTTCCGTCATGGGCCTCATGGGCAAGTCGGCGTGCTCGGTCAAAGTCTTCGTAGAGTTTGATCACATCAAGATCAAATGAAATCTGGAACTCGCTCCCTGGTCTCTGGCTGGCGAAAATCCAGCGAAGCATTTCGGGTTCATAAATGGCAAGACAGTCGGCGACTGTCACAACATCACCAGAAGAGCTCGAAATTTTTCCGCCCCTACCCTTTACCCGTATGAAATCGTATGCGACGTATTGCGGAGCCTCACCTCTGTAGACCTGCTCAACGATTTCCTTCCCTGTATCGTAGCTCCCCCCGGCGCTGCTGTGATCCTTGCCGCCGGGCTCGAAGGCCACTCCTTCATGACACCAGCGCATGGGCCAATCAACGCGCCAAGGCAGCTTGACGCTCCCTCCCTCCCGCAGATCCAGCGACGCTTCGTGACCACAGGTTCGACACTCGTATTCGACGATCCATTCGCCCGGCCAGACGAAGGTAATTTCATCTCGCCCGCACGTTTCACAAAATCCCGCCAGGGGAAGCCAGTTTTCAGCCAAAGGCTGAGTCCGGTGCGCGTTCAGAATCGTGCGGAGCGCTTCGCGTTCTTCGAGAGCCCTTCGGATGCCCTCAGCGTATTCGCCCGCACGATAGCGACGGGATTGGCGAATAAATTCGGGTTCGATCCCCAGAGCAGGGAGACTTTCCTCAAAGAGAGCGATGAAATGGGACGCGTAGCTGTCCTGTTGGCCAAAGGGATCGGGCACGTCGGCCACGCTGCGACGCAGATTCTCGTCAAGCATCTCGGGCTGCGGAACGCCTTGGGGAACTTTTCGAAAGACATCGAAGTCATCCCAAGAATAGATAAATCGAACATCAACGCCCTGGTCTCGCATGGCCCGAGCGACTAGATCGACGCTCATCACCTCCCGGAAGTTTCCCACATGGACGACGCCGGAAGGAGTAATCCCGGCGGCCACCGTCAAACGTCCCTCGCCCTCGTGGGCCTCCAGGGTCCGCCGGGCCGCGTGATCCGCCCAATGCGAGAAGTAGGAATCAGACTTTTCGGCGCGCGCGTCGGCTTTAGGGCTCATCGCGGCGAACTGTCGCACAGCGACGAGATGGGCGGCAACAAAGGGGGGATTTTCCGCTCAGAGCCGCCCGCTTCAGGTGTGAACCCAGCCGGTGGGCAGAGGTCCGCGCGTAGGCGTTCTAGGCATTATGTCAGGGTCGAGAGTCCAGAAAAGCGCCGAACCGAAGGCGGCGCATTGCAGTTCCAACCGTTGCACAACTCCAAGTCGAATATTCGGCATGCATGGGTGGAAGATCCGACGAGAATTCACCCTTTCGCAGGCCGACGGCAGCCGATGAGTACGGGGCCCCGGACTGGCTCATTGTCCATCGCTGGAGCCGGATAGCGCAGGTGGTGAAAAGCAAAGGAGGCGGACACCCCTTCGGACGCCGCCTCCCCCAGCACTCCCCACAAGAATCGAATATCGGACCTTAAACTCGGGCAACCTCCCGCAGCAGCGCGAGATCATCCAGGGCCTTTCCTGCGCCCTGAACAACTGCCGAGTAGGGGTCTTCGCTGCGAATGATCGGCAGCTGGGTTTCTTCTCGGAGAACCTGATCCAAGTCTGTAAGCAATGAACCACCGCCCACGAGCATTATTCCGCGGTCTACGATGTCGGCGGCCAACTCCGGCGGAGTTTTCTCCAAAGTCTGATGGACTGTCTCCACAATGGCGTGAATGGGCTCCAAGAGAGCTTCTCGGATCTCGCTGCTACTGGTCTCCACGACCTTGGGAATTCCTGCGATCAAGTCTCGGCCCTTGATTTCCATGGTCGTCACTTCGGTATCAACCGAAGCCGTGCCAATGGCCATTTTGACGGTCTCGGCGGTACGTTCGCCAATCAGCATGTTGTACTTGCGCCGGACAAAGTTGATTATGGCCTCATCCATTTTGTCGCCGCCCGTTCGGACCGACTGTGAGGTCACAACGCCTGAGAGCGAGATTACCGCGACGTCGGTAGTCCCTCCGCCGATATCGACCACCATGTTTCCCGTAGGCGCGGTGACATCGAGGCCGGCTCCAATTGCGGCCGCCATGGGTTCGTCGATCAAGTAGACCTCCCGGGCACCCGCTGAGAGCGCAGATTCTCGAACCGCGCGGCGCTCCACGTTGGTGATACAGGGCGGGACGCAGATCACGATTCGCGGCCGGGCCAAGACCCGACGGTTATGCGCTCTCTGTATGAAGTATCTGAGCATGGCTTCCGTAATTTCGAAGTCGGCAATCACCCCATCCTTGATGGGCCTGATTGCTCGAATCGAACCCGGCGTCCGGCCAAGCATTTCTTTGGCGGCGTGGCCCACTGCGAGAACGCGCTGGCCTTTGCCATCATTTTTATCCACGATGGCGACCACGCTTGGCTCAGAGCAAACGAGCCCCTCGCCCCGTCCGTACACAAGCGTATTCGCCGTACCGAGATCGATGGCGAGGTCGTGGGAGAAGCGACCTACTAGGGAGTCGAGCAACATTGTCCGAAGTCCTTCTGGCCACTGAGTTCGGTCGGCATAACCGAGTTGGGCCTCTTGCCATAGGTATCGGCAAGTGGGCCGCAGCCCTTGAGGCCTGGGGGGCGATTCAGGACCCCTTTTTTGGGGCTGGACTGTCGAGTCGCTGGGCGAGACCCCGACGGCCTTACGCCTACGAAGACACCCGGGCCAACTCAGCGCGATCGGTGGCCCCAATCCCAAACAATTGCCGGGCGCTACGAGCTACTCCCCGGGGGGCGAGCTTTTTCGGGGAATCACCGCGTGTCGGGGAGCGATTCAATTGGCGACCCCGACGCCCTCGACGGAGGAACGCCAGGCATCTGCCCGGAGCTTACCTGAACGCCCTGGGCAGGCGCCGGTTCGCGATTCACAAGCCCCCGGAGCTGGTCGAACCGAGCACTCAGATCGGTCACCCCGAGTCGAACGTCGGCCAGGTGGGCCCGGTGGGCGCTCAACTGCCCACGAACCTCGCCCAACTTGGCCCGCAGCGACCCGTTGACCTCGGTCAGGGACTCGGCCCGGCGATACTCAAGCACGGCAAGAAAACTCGCAGCGGCGAGCATAAATACGAGAATGCCGACGCGGACTCGCGCCTCCCAGGGGCGCCTGCGCATCTCAAGTCGATCGTCGGAGAGAAGAGGACGAGGGGACGAAGCCGGCGGGGCATCATCGCCGACAACGCTTAACGTGGAATTTGACCCCGTTCCCATGAAGAACTTTCCTGTCCGAACGTCGCGACCGCACTCAAAATAGATACTCGTCTGCGCTCCGAGGCCCAACTTTTCAAGGGCACGGGACAGTATAAGCATCCGAGCCAAGAATGCGCAAACAGGTGCCACAGCGGGAGGCGTGACGCCCAAACATCTTGGTCGCAGGGCTACGACTGGATGACAAGCTTCGAGAGACTCGTCTTGCGGAGATTCGTCTTCTGGATGGTCCTTACCAGTTCAGCGACCTTCTCGGTATCGGTCTCGAATGGATTGTTGCAAATTACACGAACATTGAGAAGGTTCCCCAGGCGAATATTCGACCAGTCAAGGTCGTACTGAATGGAGTGTTCGCGAGCCAGCTTGATGAATTCTCCACGCATCCGTGCTCGGGTGTCCTGGGGAGGCTCAACCTTCGCGGCATCCACCTCTTCATCGGTAAAGAGCCGCTCAACCGCCCCATTTCGCTCGAGCAGATAGTAGAGGCCGCGCTGCCTCTGTATGTCGTGGTACTGCAGATCCAACATGAAGGTTTTGGGGTCATTCCACGACGTACCGTGACGATCGATATACGACTCGATCAATTTCCTCTTGATCACCCAATCAACCTGACGATCGAGTTTATTGGGGTCCGTGTCCAGGCAATCAAGCACGTACTGCCACATGTGTACGGCCTGCTTGTGTTCTTCGCTGACCGGATACTGCTCGATGTATTTCTGCGCCATCTCGCAATATTCGCGCTGAATTTCAATCGGTGAATATTCCCGTCCACTATCGAGTCGCAGCTTACGCTTGCAGGTTACGTCGTACGTAATGTCCTTGATCGCCTTGACGGGGTTTCGAAGGGTGAAATCTTTGTTGATGTAGTTGTCTTCGATCATCTGCAGAACGATCGAGCATGTACCCACCTTGATGAAGTTGGTGTACTCACTCATGTTCGAATCACCGACGATCACGTGGAGGCGCCGAAATTTCTCTCTGTCGGCGTGGGGCTCGTCACGCGTATTGATGATCGAACGGTCGTTCGTCGTCGTACCCGAAATTTTCTGGTAAATGTGCTGCGCCCGCTGGCTAATGCAGTAGTGGACGCCATCCTGAGTCTGAAACACCTTCCCCGCACCGGTATAAATCTGTCGAGTGACCAAGAATGGGATCAGTTGTTCAGCTAGGTAATAAAAGTCGACGTCGCGGTCAACGAGATAGTTCTCGTGACAGCCGTAACTATTTCCAACGAAATCGGTGTTGTTCTTGAAAATCGAGAGCTTGCCGGGAATACGCTCTTCGCGAATCTTCTCTTCCGCGTACTGCTGCAAGTCTTCGAGAATTCGCTCGCCGGCCTTGTCGTAAATGATCAACTGCTTGGGCGCGGCACACTCGGGTGTTGCGTATTCAGGGTGGCAGCCGGTGTCTTGGTAGAATCGTGCGCCGTTCTCAAGGAAAACGTTGAGAAAGTGCTCGGTCGTGATCAGCTTTTCGAAGAGGAAACGAATTGCCTTTTCAACGGGGAGCGTCTTACGCCCTTCCGGGGTAAAGATAATTCCGTACTCGGTTTCCACTCCGTAAATTCGCTTTTGCATTCTGCCAACCGTCCGTTCGACCGATTTCGTCGAACCATTTGGATATATATTTCTCTTGTCAGTCCTCCAGCATTTCCCTTACTTCTTCGACAGGCAGCCGAGTAAACTTTCGGCCGTCCTTTGCTCGATCAAGCACGCACACTTCCAAAGTGATTTCACTGAGAGCAGAACCTCGTTCTGAGCCTGCGTCGAGCGCTTTCAACCCCAGCTTTACCGCTTCACTCGCGCTCAGTTCCGCACGATAGTTGCTGGCCAGCCAAGACTCTACATCACCCACATTCCCTCCAATCACACAGTAATTTGCGTGAT
>DUCH01000052.1 GCA_012959865.1 Myxococcales bacterium
CCTCGGCCCGGGAAAGTCGTGCCCCATCAATAATCGATGCGTGGCTGAGTGCGTCGGAAACGAGGAGATCGCCTGGGCCCAAAAGCGCTTGAATAACACCCAGGTTCGCCATATACCCCGTGTTGAAGGCGAGGCCAGCCTCGCGTCCAAAAAAATGCGCCAGTTCGGACTCGAGCGCCTCGTGACCCGCCAGGTTGCCGCTGATCAGGCGCGAGCCTCCCGCCGCGCAGCCGCTTTCCCGGGCCGCGCGAACCGTGGCCGCGACCACCGCTTCGTGATGCGCGAGGTCGAGGTAGTTGCTCCCGGCAAAAAGTAGAACCTCGCGCCCATCCACTTTCATCCGGGGGCCTTGCACACCATCGAGCACCCGCATCCGGCGGTAGGTTCCGCGATCCCGGATCTTGCCCAGAACTTCGTCGGCCACGGCATCGATGCGCATTGAGCCTGTCCTCTACTCCGCCGAGGCTGGCGAGGCCGCGACGTCCGGGCGAATCAAAGCGTCCTGGCCCGAGAGTCGAAAGCCCGGGGCCGTGCGTTCCTGATCCTCTCGGCCGGCCACCTCGAAACCCGCGTCTTCGATCATCGCGTAGGTCTCGGCAAAGGGATCGCCTCGGGTTGTGAGGTAGCCGCCGACAAAAAGCGAGTTGGCGGGATACAGACCAAGGGATTGCAAACCGCGCAGGTTGCCTTCTCGTCCGCCCGCCATGCGAATTTCTGCTCTCGGGTTGATGAAGCGCATCAAACAAAGGGCGCGCAGGCAGCGTTCGGGGGTGAGTGATCCGTCCTCGGTTACCGGATTGCCCTCGATGGGAATCAAAAAATTCACTGGGATGGAAGGCGTCTCAAGTTCGCGAAGTTTGAATCCCACTTCGATGATGTCGCTGGATTCTTCGCCCATCCCGATGATCAGTCCGCTGCAGGTTTCGATTCCGTTGCGCCGAGCGGCTGCGAGGGTGTCGACGCGATCCTGCCAGGTGTGTGTGGTGGTGATTTTGTTGTAGTGCCCTTCGCTGGTATTCAAGTTGTGGTTCAGTCGATCAAGGCCCGCCTCGCCGAGAATCTTCGCCTGCTCGTCTCCCATGATGCCCGCCGACAAGCAGATCTCCATCCCGTACTCGGCCTTGAGACGTGCGATCAGATCGCCGAGCCGTTGGGCGCGTTGCACCGATGGCCCGCGTCCCGAGAGCGCCATGCAATACCGTACGGCCCCGCCCTTGGCTGCGGCCTCGGCGGCTTCAAAAATTTCTTCGTCGCTCTTCATCTTGTACTGACGAATGGCGGCGCCGCTGACTTTGCTCTGGGCGCAGTAGCCGCAGTCCTCGGGACACAGGCCATTCTGAACATTGTTGAGCACGTGGATCGAAACCGAGCGACCGAAATGCGCGCGTCGGGGTTGGAAAGCGGCGTCGAGAAGCGGAAGCATTTCGACGTCTTTGCCATCGAGCACCCAGTGAGCCTGGGCGAGATCGGGGAGCCCATCGGCCAGGGCGAGCCGCGCGAGTCGCGCGTAGGGGTCGGACACGTAGGGGTCGGACACAGAGAGCCTCGAAAAAATCGATGGGCCCGGAATTGGGCGGTCGCAGCCTAGTCGGACAGCCTCCGACCTGTCAACCTCGGTTAACTACCGAGTTGACAGCCAAGGCGTCCTATATTGATCGCCATGGCAAAAAGAAGAAGCGTATTTGCGTGCACCGAGTGCGGGGCTCAGCAGCCGCGTTATCTGGGGCGTTGCCCGGATTGTGGAGGCTGGGACTGTCTTGTCGAAGAGGCCTCGGGCGGCGCCGCAGCCCCGGGATTGAAATCCCCAGGGGGTCTGTTGGGTGCCGAGAGCAAGCCCCAGGCGCTCGGCGAGGTGGGGGTGAGCGATGTGCCCCGTCTCGAGACTGGAATAAGCGAACTTGATCGCGTACTGGGCGGAGGCGCCGTACCCGGTTCGGTCACGCTTTTGGGCGGCGAGCCCGGCGTAGGAAAATCGACCCTGGGCCTTCAGGTCGCCGCCCGGGTTCAGCTGGCTGGGCGAAGGGTCCTTTATGTGAGCGGCGAAGAGAGCCCGGCCCAGATTCGCTTGCGGGCCGAGCGTCTCGATGCGATTCCCAGCGGCATCCGTCTTCTGGCGGAAACCCGAGTCGAAGCCGTGGTCGGGCATTGGGCCGAGCTCGCGCCGGATTGCGTCTTGATCGATTCGATTCAGACCATGCACTGCGACCGAGTGGAGTCGGCGCCGGGGAGTGTCGCCCAGGTGCGCGAGAGCGCCGCGCTCCTGGCGGCGGCGGCCCGCCGCACCGGCGCCGTGGTGTTTCTCATCGGCCATGTCACCAAGGACGGATCACTGGCAGGGCCCCGAGTACTCGAGCATCTCGTTGATGTGGTGCTCGGGTTCGAGGGCGATCGCGATCACGCGTTTCGTCTTTTGCGCGCGCTGAAGAATCGCTTCGGTTCCACTCAGGAAGTGGGCGTCTTTCGGATGGACGCCAGCGGACTTGCCGGTGTGGAGAATCCCAGTGAACACTTTCTGGCCGAGCGCAGCGCGGGCGCGCCCGGGTCGTGCATCGTTCCGCTTCTCGAGGGCACCCGCCCGATGCTCGTTGAGGTGCAGGCTCTGGTTGCGAACTCGGCTTATGGAATGCCCCGGCGAACCTGCATGGGAATCGAGGACGGCCGGGTGGCGCTCTTGCTTGCGGTTCTCGACCGCCGCAGCGAAGTGGATGTGGCCGCCCGGGATGTCTATGTGAACGTCGCTGGTGGCGTTCGCGTGGGAGAACCTTCGGCGGACCTCGGCCTCTGCCTCGCCCTGATCTCGAGCCGACTCGATCTTCCGGTTCCTTCGGATGTGGCGGCCTGCGGCGAAGTGGGGCTCGGCGGAGAAGTGCGCGGCGTTGCCCACCTGGATCTTCGTGTGCGTGAAGCCGCGCGGCTGGGTTTTCGCCGGGTGCTGACGCCGCCCCGGTCCGCGGCCGAGGTCGAGAACAAAGAATGCGAACGAGTTCCAATTTCTAGCGTGGCGGCGGCGGCGGCGTGGCTGCTGGCCGAGAGCCGAGGATCCTCGGCGTGAATAAAAGTAAGCGTCTGGTTTATAAGGGCTTTTTGAGATCAGGACTTTGACATGAATTTCGCCTGGGGCTACTGTGGTCGCGATGTCCCTCCCCCCCTCCGGATCGAAGATGACCTACGTCGAGGCCTCCCGGCCGCGTCTTGCTGAGGCCATGGTCCGGGTTCTGGAGCGAATCACCGAGCCGCTCGCCCTGGTGGAGCGTGCACTCCACGAGCAGCTGACTTCGAATATCCCCATAGTCTCCGCCCTGGGCGAGCACATCCTCGGCGCCGGGGGCAAGCGCTTGCGGCCGGCTTTGGTTTTGCTCACCGCCGAACTCTGCGGCTACACGGGCCCGCGCCGAATTGGGATCGCGGCCTCCATCGAAATGCTCCACACGGCGACGCTGTTGCACGACGATGTGGTGGACCGTGCCAGCCTGCGTCGGGGTGAGCCTTCGGCCAATGCAATTTGGGATAATCGCCGGGCGGTACTCGGCGGTGATTTTCTTTACGCACGCGCTTCTTCGATGGTTGTCGAAGACGGCGATGTGGAAATCCTCGAAGTTTTCGCTTCGGCGATTCAACGCATCGCCGAAGGCGAACTGCTTCAACTCGAGCGCAGCTTCGAGGTCGATATTACCGAGCGCACATACTTTGAAATCATCGAGGGAAAGAGTGCCGTTCTGCTTTCGGGGGCGTGTCTCGCGGGTGCAATTCTTGGCGGCGTCACCCGGGCCGAGCGCCGACAGGTGGCCGCATACGGGCGCGATCTCGGACTCGCCTTTCAATTGAAGGATGACGCTCTGGACTACGACACCGGAGCGGCTGTGCTCGGGAAGCCCCGCTATGCGGACCTCATCGAAGGCAAGGTGACCCTGCCACTGATTCTCACGCTGAAGCGCTGCACGGTGGCCGAGCGCGAACGGATCGCGGCAATCCTCAAGGAAGCGGCCCAGCGCGACCGAGCCGTCGGCGCTGGGGTGCCGCCGGACGCTGGCGAAGCGCCGGGAGTCAAGATCGTCGCCGAGTTGGTGGATCGCCATCAAGGCGTGGTTGATACCCTACGAAAAGCCAACGAGTCGGTGACTCGAGCCATCGAAGCCCTCGCGGCGTTTCCAGATAGCCCAGCCAAGCAGGCCCTGGTTGCCGCGGCGGCCTTCTCGGTTTCGAGGGATCGCTAGGCGTTGTGGCGGTGCGCTCGGCGGCGCTGAGCAAATTCGGTTCGTCTTCTCTTTTTCGCGTCATTTCCTTCGCGTCATTCCCTTCGGGTCATTGCCGCGTCACCCCGCCAGCGAAGAATGGTTCATCCCGCGGTCCCGCGGAGAACAGCACGATGAAAACGAAGAAATACGTTCGCAACGACTTTGCCTGGCGCCAGCGGGCGGCTTGGCTTGCAGCGCTGATCTTGCTGGGCGCAGCGCTTGCCCCCCCGGTCTGGGCGGTCACGGTGGGGGTGGTCAATATCAATACCGCCAGCGCCGCCGAGTTGGAACTTTTGCCGGGCGTTGGTGCTCAGCGGGCAGCGGCCATACTTGCTGCACGGCAAAAGCGCGGGGGGTTCAAGCGCGCCGAAGATCTCATCGAGGTCGAAGGGATCGGTGCCGTGATGCTCGAGCGCATGCGGTCCAACGTAACTCTCAAGGGGTCGACCAACGCCCGGCGGGTCAGCGCGAAGCCGAGTTCGAAGGAACCCCAGCGGTGAACGCGCGCCCGGGCGTTCGTTCCTGAAGCGTGGCCCGCGCTCTCACCCGCTTCGTGGAGGCGAGTGGGAGCGCGGTTTCCCCGCGGATCGATGGGATTTCGATCGAGTGCGCCCGGGAGGCGGCTAGACTCGGCGCCATGAATTGCCCTCGCCGCAAAGCCTGGCTCGCTCGAACCCTCGCCCGGGTGGTTTTTTGCGGGCTGCTCTTCTCGCTGGTGGGCGGGGTGGCGGGTGGAGTGGTGGGCGGGGTGGCGGGCGGCAGCGCGGTCGTGGCTTCCCCCAAGCGAATCGTTTCCCTCAATCCGTCGCTCACCGGAATCATGGTGGCTCTCGGTGCCGAGCAGTTTATCGTCGGCGTGGACGACTATTCGGCGGGCAAAATCCCCGCGGTCGCTTCGGTGCCCCGGGTTGGCGGACTCTTTTCCCCGAGTCTCGAAGCGGTGGTTGCCCTGCGTCCCGATCTTGTGATTCTGGTGCCGAGCAGTGAACAGCGTGATTTTCGCCGCCGGCTGGAAGAGCTGGGGGTACCGGTGATCGCGTTCAAGAATATTCGGTTCGCCGAGGTTCTCTCCAACATTCGGCGCCTCGGCGTTTTGGTGGAGCGCGAAGCCGAGGCGCAGGCGCGCATCGACGCCATCGAGGCTGCCCGTGACGCAGCCCGACGTTTGGGCGAGGTCGGGAGCCCGCCGGGAGTAGTCGTGATTTTGCAACGCGATCCCGTCTATGTGGTGGGCGGTGGAAACTTCATCCAGGAGATGCTGGAGGTTTTGGGGGCGAACAACCTGGCGTCGGAATTTTCCGAACCCTACCCCCGGGTTGCGGTGGAGTGGGTGGTGGCGGGCGCCCCCGACGTGTTGATCGATCTGAGTCCGGTCAAAGGCGAGGCCCTCGAGCATTGGTCGCGCTGGCCCAGCATTCCCGCGGTGACCACCGGCCGGGTGGTGGCGCTCGACGCCGAGTTGATCAGCATGCCGGGCCCCGATCTCGACCGTGCGTTTGAGCTTCTCGCCGAAGGCCTGTATGGCGCCGCGCCCGGAGGTGATCACGAACCCGCGGCAAAGGCCGCGATGGAGGGAGAGCGGAACGCGATTGGGGGCAGTCGTCGGGAGAACCGACCGTGAAACATCTCACCCCGGCACGTTTTGCATTGACCCTGATTCTGCTCGCATTCGGTTTGCTGGCCGCCGCGGTCTTTGCCCTGGGAATGGGTCCGAGTCCCATCGGACCCGGGGAGGTTTGGCGCGCGCTCTTTGCGCCCGAAGCGCTCGACCCCGTCGCAGATATCGTGCGCGGCATTCGCTTGCCGCGGATTCTGCTGGCGGCGCTGGTGGGGGCTTCGTTGGCCTGCGCGGGGGTGATCTTCCAGGCCTTGCTCCGGAACCCCCTGGCCGATCCGTTCATTCTCGGGGTTTCGGGGGGAGCCGCTCTCGGCGCAATCGCCATGCTGTCGTTTGGGGGCGCCTTGGGCCTGGGCTACGCCGCGGTACCGCCGGCGGCGTTCGCGGGCGGACTCTTGTCGCTGTTCATGCTTTTCCTGGTCGCGGGCCAGGGCAGTCGAGTTTCCCCGACGAGTTTGTTGCTGACCGGGGTCGTCTTTAACGCGTTTGCGTCGGCGGCGATTGTTTTTCTGGCATCGATGTCGGGCATGCTCGAAGGAAGCCGCATCTTTGTCTGGTTGATCGGAAACTTGTCCGCAGCGCGCCTGGATGCTGCGCCTTGGCTTGCGGTCTTTCTGGGCGTTGGCCTGAGCTGTGCGATGCTTTCGGCCCGAGGGCTCAACGTCCTTGCTTTAGGGGAGGAGACGGCCGAGCAGCTCGGCGTGTCCACCGAAGTTCAACGGCGAGTTCTCCTGGTGGCCGGCTCCTTGATGGTGGGCGCAGCGGTTTCGATTTCGGGTTTGATCGGTTTCGTGGGTCTGATCATTCCCCATGCCTTGCGGCTGGTTCTCGGGCCCGACCACCGCCTCCTGGTGCCGGCATCGGCTCTGGGCGGCGCGGCTTTTCTGGTGGTCTGCGACACGTTGGCGCGGACGCTTCTCGGCGGCCGGGAGTTGCCCGTGGGCGCTATCACGGCACTGCTCGGCGGCCCGGTCTTTTTGGTTCTGCTTCGCCGCGGGCAGCGGCATTGGAGTGCACCCGGAGGCGCACTTCGATGAAGGGAATCGGCCGGTGAGCGACGCGCACGCCGCAACTTCGGACCGATCCGAAACCCTTCGCTTTGAGAGCATCGCGGTGGGCTTTGGGGGCCGTGCGGTCTTGAAGGGTGTGAGTTTCGAAGTCGGCCTGGGGGAAGTGGTGGGTCTGCTGGGCTGCAACGGAGCGGGCAAGACGACGTTGGTGCGCGCAGCGACGCGAAGCCTTCGCCCGGATTCGGGCCGGGTGGTTTTGGCGGACCGCCCAATTCAGAGCCTGACCCGGCGCGAGCTTGCGTCTCGCCTGGCCACCGTCCCCCAAGACGTCCATGTGCCCTTTCCTTTTCGCGCCGGGGAACTCGTCCTGATGGGGCGAACCCCCTACCAGAGCGCCTTCGGTTTCGAGTCTGCGGCCGATCTCGAAGTTGCGCGGGAGGCCATGGCGCGGGTGGGAATCGCGGATCTCGCCGATCGCCGGGTGGACACGCTCTCGGGCGGAGAGCGTCAGCTTGTCCTTTTCGCCCGAGCCCTGACCCAGCGCCCCGATTGGCTGCTCCTCGACGAGCCCACCGCATTTCTTGACCTGCGACATCGGATCGACCTGTTGGCGGTGGTCCGGAATTTCGTCCGCCTCGGGGGCGGGGCGCTGGTCGTGAGCCACGATCTGGGTCTTGCAGCTCGGGTCTGCGACCGTTTGGTCGTGCTCGCCGATGGCGAAGTGATTGCCGATGGCGAACCCGGTGCGGTTTTGCAGCCCGAAACCCTCTATCGGGCCTTCGGCGTGGAGGCGGATATTTCTGAGGGTCCCGATGGCCGC
>DUCH01000053.1:0-298 GCA_012959865.1 Myxococcales bacterium
CTGTTCGCGGTGGCGGTCCTCGCCCAGCGCACGCGCTCGGTGAGGGTCGGCCTCCGATCCCCCTTGCCCGGCGATCTTCACCCCCTTCGCCTCGCCGAGGATCTTGCCAGCCTCGACATTCTTTCCGGGGGTCGCCTCGACTGGGCGCCCACCGGCGCTCCAAGCTCCGAGACTCTCGAGATCGTGCTTCGTGCCTGGCGGGGAGAGCCCTTCGCCCACCAGGGCGATGACTACGCGTTCCCCGAACTGCGCTGCCTGCCGCGGCCGGAGCAGCGACCGCATCCGGGCCTGTGGCTCG
>DUCH01000053.1:468-4878 GCA_012959865.1 Myxococcales bacterium
GCTTGGCGGACTCTTCTCGATCCCGATTGGATTCTCGTCTGGCCCGAAGCCGGCTCGGGGGATGAGCGGCGGGCGGCGGCGACCCAAAAGGGCTTCGCCGAGGCCGCCCTGCACCTCAGCGCTTGAAGAGATCGAGAATCGTGTCGAGGTTGGCTCGAACCCGGTCGGGGGCGACCCCGATCTGGGGCGCGTACAGCATGACCTCGTCGCTCAGATCGTTCCATTGCTCGAGCCGGTCCCGCGCTTCGTCGGGCGTGCACGCGATGGCGATTTCGTCCACCAGGGCGTCGGGAATCGCTTCGGCCATGGCGCGAATGTCGAAGGAGGCCAAGGCGCTGCGGCAAGCGTCGGCCACTTCGGGAAGGCCGTGGTAGTCGAGAATGGTCCGGTAGACCGAAACCGTGTAGTAGAAGCCGATCTGGCCCTTGGCATCGCGGATCGCAAGGTCGCGGTCGTCGTTCAGCGAGATCATCACGTACGGGATCAGGGGGCAGGCGCCCGCCGGCCGGCCGGCTTTTTCCTCGGCCTCTCGCAGGGTGGGGAGAGTGACCTCACGATGCCAGCGTCGGGTCGCAATGGGGTGCCCCACCATACCGGTCGCTTCGCGGCCGGCGGCGCGGATCATGCCGCGATTGACCGCGGCCAACCAGAGGGGAATTTCTTCCCGGGCGGCTCCGGGCCGGGTATAGACCGGAATTTTCAGGTTGTAGAACTCGCCCTCGAATTTAAATCCGAGTCCCCCCGCTGCTCGGAAGAGTTCGCGCAGCAAAGCGAGCAGTTCCTGGCTTCGCGCCGCGGGTTTCGAAAAAGGCATGCCAAACCATTCTTCGTTCATGCGCGCCGTTCCGCTGCCGAGCCCCAGAACCATCCGGCCGCCCGAGAGTTCGTCGATATCCATGGCCGCGGTGGCGTGGGTGAGCGGCGAGCGAACGAACGCGCTCGCGATACCCGTGCCGAGCCGGATGCGGTCGGTCGCCTGGGCGAGAGCCCCGAGTACGGGAAAAGTCTGCTGGTTGAAGAACTCGCACGCGTAAACGGCGTCGAAGCCCGCGGCCTCCGCGCGGATGCCGAGATCGACATTGCCCCGGGCGCCTCCACCGGTGAGGACAAGACCGAGATCCATAGGGCACCTCCTGGTAGTCGAACTCGTGGTCTTCGTTGGGGTTCTTGGGCTTGGGGTCCTTGGGCTGGCTCGTCGGTTCTTGCGCTTGTCAGAGCCGTTGGGGCTGACCGAGTTGTGGGGTGCGTTGGCGCTTGAATCCGGGCAGGGTGCGGTTCGCGGCGGGGCATCGTGACGACGGGTGCAGGGCCGGGTGGGCGGCCTGCTGCTTCTTCCGAGTGTAGTATGCTGCCTTCTGGAATGCCGAAGCCTGGCCCGCTGGAATTTAGGTTTCGCGAAAAGAAAAAGGAGACCCCCCCATGCCCATCGATCCCTCTGCCGTCGGTCAAACCGGCGGTCCCGTTACCGCGAAGTGGACCTCGAAAGACGCGCTTCTCTACGCCGTAGGTGTCGGTGCCGGGACCGAAGAATTGGCCTTCACCACCGAGAACACCAAAGATACGCCCCAACGCGTCTTGCCGACGTTTGCCGTGATCATTGGCGGAGGCGGCGCGCCGTTTAACAAGATTGGTAACTTCAATCCCGCCATGCTGGTTCACGGCGAAGAGGGCATCGAACTGCTGGGTGAAATTCCCGTGGAGGGCGAGATCGAAAGCGTGGGCAAGGTCTCGGCCATCTGGGACAAGGGCAAGGGTGCCGTGGTGGAGATGACTTCGGAGTCCACCCTGGTGGCCACGGGAGAGCCTCTGCTCCGGACGCGCATGTCGGCGTTTATCCGCGGCGAGGGAGATTTTGGCGGTGAGCGCGGTCCCTCGGTGAAACTCGAAATTCCGTCGCGCAAGCCCGACCACGAAGTCCACTACCCCACGGCGGTCGACCAGGCGTTGCTCTATCGCTTGTCGGGGGATCGGAATCCCCTGCATTCGGATCCGAGCTTTGCGCAAATGGGTGGCTTCGAGAAACCCATCCTTCACGGCCTGTGCACCTACGGGTTCACCGGCCGCGCGCTTCTCCATACCCTCTGCGATGGAGATCCTGGGCGCTTCAAATCCATGGACGGTCGCTTCTCCAAGCCCGTTTATCCCGGAGACACGCTGAGCGTCTCGCTGTGGGTGGACGGCAACCAATGCATCTTTCAGACGCGCAATCAGGATGGGGATGTCGTCTTCGATCAGGGGACAATGACCTTCGCCTGAGTGGCAGCCGGGCGCTCTCCCGGTCAAGCTCTGATTCGGAAACAGAGGAAGAGGAGCCTATCCGTCTAATGCCCGCCGCCGTCGCCCAGAGTCTCGCCGCTCGAATCCCGGGGACCTGCTCGTTGGCGCCGCGGCGCGCGCGTGACCCCGGGGTCCGGCCACGGATCGGCGCTGAATCGGTAGGGGCGATTCGCCCCTCGCCCGGAGGAGGGCGGCCTTGAACTCGCCAGGGCGCAGCGGAGGTGACCTGTCCGCCGGGCGTTGGTGGACCCTCGGCGGCGCCGAAATGCTCGATGTGATGACGAGCGTCGAGCAGTTGATGGCCCTGGGACGGGTGGTGCATATCGGGACCGATGCCCAGAAGTCCGTGCGCCGAATGGAGTTCGTCACGGTGGTCTGTGTGTTGAATCCGGGCAAGGGAGGTCGCGTGTTTTACACGCGACAGTTTGCGAAAAAAGAGATGACGCTCTTCGACAAGCTCTCCATGGAAACTTGGATGAGCCTTGAGTTGGCGCTGAAAATGAATGCCGAGTTCAATCTTCCCGAGGAAAAGAAGCGCATCTGGGTCCATGTGGACGCAAACCCCGATACCCGGTACGACTCAAGCAATTACGTCAAGCAATTGGCCGGGATGGTGGCGGGCAGCGGATTCCCGGTGCTCGTGAAACCCGATGCCTGGTGTGCATCCCACGTTGCGGACTTTGCGGTGAAGAATAAGCATCGCCGGATTCCCGTCGCCAAGGAGCGCTAGGCCGATTACCCGTTGCGAAGTTCGCCGCCGAGTTCGATCACCAGGGCTTCGAAGCGCTTCAAGAATTTCTGCTCGTCCTTTTCGGTGAGTGTCTTCTTGTCCGAGTGCAGGGTGATGTGGTAGGCGAGGGATTTGCGCCCGCCGCCGACACTCTCACCCCGGTAGAGGTCGAAGAGTTCGGCGTCGGCCACGCTGCCCTTGCCCGCCTTCTCGATGGCCTCGCGGACCCTCGCCGCTGCAGTTGCATCGGGCAGCGCAACGGCGACGTCGAGTTTGATGCTGGGGTAGCGGGCGAGTGGTGTGTATCGACTGCCGTGCCGAGGGGCTTCGAGCACGGCGTCCAGGGAAATTTCGGCGATAGCCACCTCGCTGGTTTGGTCGCCCGAAAGTCCCAGGGCCCCATGAAGCCCGGGGTCGAGATCGGCCACCACCGCGATGGACTCACCCCCCTCTAGGGCGGTCGCTTCCAGGGCCTTGGCGGGATGCGCCCAGAGCGGCGGAGTCGTCGCAAGCTTCCACTCAATTTCGGCGACCCCCAGATGAGCGAGCAGATCCGTCACGACCCCCTGGAGTTGGTTGAACGCGTGCGCGTCAAAGCGTGCATTGGGGCCCGAGGGCGCTGTGGCCCAGACCAGGCCAGCCAGGTGAAGTTCCTTGGGCTCTTTGTTTGGGTCGTCGGAGTCGGGAATATATCCCTTGCCGACTTCGAAAAGGCGCACGTCGTCGAGGAGTCGGCGGTTGGTTTCGATCCCTGCGAGGAGGGACGGAACCAGCGTGCGGCGAACTTTGTTCTCGCTTTGGGCCACCGGGTTGACGATGCGAACGTGGGGCAGGGCGAGCATGCCCAGCTTTTCCAGCAACCCATCGTCGACGAATGAATAGCTCAGGGTTTCGTGAAAGCGGGCGGGGCCGGCGAGCCGATCTTGCAGCGCGCGGACCAGGATTCGGCGCGGGTCTTTGGGCGGCGGGGCCACATCCGCGCGCATGTACTTTTCTTCGATATTTCCGTAGCGGTGGATGCGCCCGACTTCCTCCACCAAGTCGCGGTCGAGGTGGACGTCTTTGGTGGACCGCGCCGACGGAACCGCGACCGCGTAGCCATCGGCCTGCTTTTCGACGCCGAAGCCCAGGCGTTTGAGGATAGAGGTGATTTCCTCGTCGGAGATTTCCTTGCCGAGTTCGCGCCGAACGCGCTCGGGCCGCAGGGTGAGGGTATGGGCGGGGTCGGACCATTCGCCCACATCGGTGGGCGCCGCGGGAAAACGCACGTGGGGTTGGATCTCAGCCAGGAGCCGGGCGAAATGAGCTGCAGCCTTCTCGGGGAGGGTGGGGTCCAGGCTTTTTTCGAAACGCGCCGAGGCATCGGTGCGCAGGCCCAGGCGATTGGATGTCCGGCGAACGAT
>DUCH01000053.1:4988-5722 GCA_012959865.1 Myxococcales bacterium
GCAGCGCCCGCTCTTCGCCATCGAGGGTCCGCATGCGTTCGCCTTCTTGCGCCATACGGACCTCGATGCCTTCGGGGTGGAGGGCATTGCGGTCGAAGGTGTGATTGGGCTGGCCGAGGTCGAGCATGACGAAATTCGAGAGATCGACCAAACAGTCGATAGGGCGTTGGCCCACCGCGAGCAGCAGCCAGCGAAGCCAGTCGGGCGAAGTCGTGGCCTGGGCGCCGTCGATGGGGAGCCCGAGGTAGCGCGGGCAGGCCGGGGTTTCGATGCGGATCGGATAGGGGGCGCCGTCTCCCCACTGGGGCCAGTCGAAGCAAATCGGTTTCAGGGGGCGGTGATAGATGGCGGCCAGTTCCGTCGCGATGCCGCGATGGCCCCAGAGATCGGGCCGATGGGTGAGGGACTTGTTGTCGATCTCGATCACCCAGTCGTTCAAGCCCAACGCGTCGGCAACCGGAGCGCCGATTTCACAGTCTTCGGCGAGAACCCAGATGCCGTCGTGGTCGTCGCCGATCTCGAGCTCTCGGACCGAGCAGATCATGCCCTGGCTCGCGACGCCGCGGATTTTCGACTTCTTGATCTTGAAATCTCCGGGGAGCACCGTGCCCACCGTGGCGACGGCCACCTTTTGTCCGGCATCCACATTCGGGGCGCCGCACACGATGGTCAGTGCTTCTTCGCTGCCGATATTTACCGTGCAGACGCTCAATTTATCGGCGTCGGGATGCGGC
>DUCH01000053.1:5883-7542 GCA_012959865.1 Myxococcales bacterium
GCCGGCTCAGCCAGCGGTAGGAGACGTACATTAGAACTGCTCCAGAAAGCGGACGTCGCCGCCCAGCAGATGGCGAACATCGTCGATGCCATGCCGCAGCATGACCAATCGCGAAAGCCCGAGACCAAAGGCAAAACCACCCCAGACATCGGGGTCGAGGCCACCCGAGCGCAGGACATTGGGGTGCACCAGGCCGCAGGGGAGTAGCTCGATCCAGCGCGTGCGTTTGCAGACTCGGCAGCCCTCTTCGCAAAATGGGCAGCGCGCATCGAGCTCGAAGCCCGGTTCGACGAAGGGGAAATAGCCGGGTCGGAGGCGAACCTCGAGGTCCCGGTCGAAGATGCCGCGGAGCAGGGTCTTCATGGCACCCACCAGATGGGCGACTGAGATGTCCCGGTCCACCACGAGCCCTTCCATCTGGTGAAAAGTATGGTCATGGCTGGCATCGGTGGACTCGTGGCGGAAAACCTTGCCCGGCACCACCACGCGCAGGGGAGGCTCGAGGTTCTCGAGCGCTCGGATCTGTACCGGAGAAGTGTGCGTGCGCATCACAAGGTGACCGTCGCCCTCACAGAAGAACGTGTCGTGGCTGTCCCGAGCGGGATGGTCGGCGTGAATGTTCAGCGCTTCGAAATTGTAGTAGTCGGTTTCGATTTCGGGTCCGTCGAGGACTCGGTATCCCATGGACTGAAAGAGATCTTCGAGCTCTCGGGTGACCTGGGTAAGGGGATGAAGCGAGCCGCGGCGGGGTCTCGGAGGAGGCAGGCTCGGATCGAATCCCTCGCCCCGACGCTCGGCGGCCACTTGGGCATCGGCCAGGGCGTGCTGCCGGCTGCGAACGGCTTCCTGCACCGCCTGCTTGAGTACATTGGCCCTCTTGCCCACGTCTCGCCGCTCTTCGGGCGGGTAGTCGGAGATCGAGGCCAGCAGTCGGGCGACAACGCCCTGCTTGCCGATGTATTGGCGTTCGACTGCTTTCAGGCCGTCCAAATCCTCACAAGCGAGGATTTTGGCCTGCACATCGGTCAGGGTGTCTTGTTCGGTGCGAGTGTCTTTCTCAGTGCCGGCTTCGCCGGATGCGGGATCGGACACGTAGATCTCCTGGCCATGGTGGTTCGGGGCGGACGCCGATGTGTGCGGTTCGGGCAAGCGCGGACGGCGATTAACGTCTGGCCTGGGCGCGGAGCTTACCGAATCAAGGCCTGACCGGCCCCATTCGGTCCATGGGTTTTGGGTATTCGCACGCGGGAATTCAAGATCGGGGGCTCGTGCGCCGAGTGGGGGCTCGCGGGTGGCTGTGCCTGCATCGGGCTTCAGGCGTTCAGGCCGCGCTCAGCGGTGGGCTTCGGCGATTTTGACTCGGTCTTGGGGAGATCCGAGGTCCGCAGGCGTGCCGCCCGGTCGGTGGCCTCTCTCGCGCTCTTTTTTTTGTGGCACGGCGTGCACAGCGTCTGGAGATTTTCGAGTCCGTGCCCGCCGCCATCGATCAGGGGAACAATGTGGTCGAGCTCCCAAAGCGATCTTCGGGGCACGAAGCCTTTTTCGCGCAGGATTCGCGCCCGGCCCCGGCCGCGCACTTCTCGGCGCAAGGCGTTGGTGTCCAAACGGCAAGCGGCGCACACGGTTCGGTCGCGCTTGCGAACCCGGCTCCGGGCTTCA
>DUCH01000054.1 GCA_012959865.1 Myxococcales bacterium
GTAATAAAAAATCCGCACGCAATTTTTCGGAGTGGGGTCGGGGCCGCCCAGCGGGCAACAAGGGGATAGACGAATCCGTTAAAAATAGGAATCAAGATCAGGATCAGGATGGGGTTCATGGCCTGAATCTGAGACGGCAACCACTCGAGCCCCATAAAATTTCGGTTCATTTGCTCGGCTTGGAGTACCCAGGCCGAGCCCGTTTGGTCGAACAGCGCCCAGAACATCGCCACGAACGCGAAAATCATCGCCAGCCTTCCCACCGCGGACAGCCCTTCGGCGCTGAGAAGTTGTTGAGTGAACGCGCGGCCCGCCGGGGGGACGTGGATGAATTCCCGGCGCCCGGCCCAAAAGACGACGGTGGCCAACAGCATCAGCCCCCCCGGCAGCCCAAAGGCAAGATGAGGGCCGTACTGGTCGAGGAGAAGCGGCGTTAACAGGGTGGACGCGAACGCCCCCAAGTTGATGGCGAAGTAGAAGTAACCGAAGACTCGGGCCAGAAGGTGCCCGTTGCTGGCGCCGAATTGATCGCCCACATGGGCGGACACGCAGGGCTTGATCCCGCCGGAACCCAAGGCGATCAAGCTGAGCCCCAGGGCGAGTCCCGTTCGCGTGTCATCGAGTGCCAAGACCAGGTGTCCTAGGCAGTACACGACGGACAGCGAGAGGATCGTGCGGTATTTGCCGAGATAGACATCGGCGAGGAGAGCGCCCAGCAGGGGGGTAAAATAGACCGCGGAGGAGAAGAGGTGATACCACGATTTGGCTTGGGCGTCGGTCATGACGTCCGGGGATCCCGAGCCATCCACCAGGTAGCGTGTCATGAAGACCACCAGGATGGCGCGCATTCCGTAGTAGCTAAAGCGCTCGGCGGCCTCGTTGGCCACGATGTAGGGGATACCGCTCGGGACGCGGTGGGAAGCCACCGGCGACGTGCGGTAGGGGTCAGTCGGCATCGTTATTTCGGGCTCCGTCAGATCGAAGGCTGCTCGAAAGGCCAATTTGTGGATTCGGTGCCCCCGTCCACTTCGAAGATTTTCCCGGTCACCCAACTCGAGGCCGGCGATGCGAGATAGAGAGCAGCGAGTGCGATGTCATCCACCTCGCCCATTCGCGCCATTGGAGTCAGCGCCTCCATTTTCGAACGGGTGTCGGCATCAAGAAAAGGCAGAAGGGCCGAGGTGGCGACGGAGCCCACCGCGATGGCATTGACGCGAACCCGGGGTGCAAACTCCTGGCCCAGTAAACGGGTGAGTGCAGAAAGCGCTGCCTTGGCGGTTCCGTAGGCGGCAAACCCCGGTTGGGCGAGCCGGCCCGCGGCGGAGGAGATATTCACCACCGCTCCCCCATCGCCTTTCAGCATATGGGGAACCACCATTCGAGTCAGGTTCAGTGCCGTCGTGACGTTGAACTGAAACGCACGATTGAACATGTCCTCGCTGGTCTCGAGAGCGGGTCGCGGGGGCGAACCACCGGCGTTGTTGACCAGGATATCGATGCGCCCGAAGCGCTCGAGTGTCCTCGTTACGGCATTCTCGAGTTGCTTTGCATCGCTGACGTCGCACGGCACCGCCAGCGCTTCGACTCCAAAGCCCCGCGCGCGATCCGCCGTTTCTTCGATCTGCTCGGGGGTGCGTGCGCTGCAGACCACATTCGCGCCGACTTCCGCAAACGCGAGTGCACAGCCCTGGCCGATTCCGCGACCGGCGCCCGTGACCAGGGCGACCTTGCCATCGAGTTTGAAGCGATCCATCAGCATGGCGATCTTTTCCTCGTTCTCTTTCTTCGCGAATAGCTCTTCCCGGTGTACTGGAGCGCGATCGGGTCCACGGGGCAGGCTAACAGATTGCGGGGACCCTTCGGACCGCTTGCCCGAGACCCAAGGGGCCGGTTGGGGCCGGAATTCGTTTCTACACCCCAAAGGCGAGAGAGATGCCCGATTGCGCCGAGAACGAGATCGCTCCGAGAACGGACGAGACGAGAACAAAAGGGAGGACTCGTTGATCCAGATTCCCTCAGTCCTCGAGGTGATCCGTGCTGTCCTCACCCGCGGCGTTGGCGCGGTCGTCCTGCCATTCTCGCCAGCCCTTGAAGCCGAACCACCCGCTCAGAATGAGGAGAACCCCAAAGCCGTAGCGGTTGAAAGTCTGGTGTTCGAGCATATCCGGGTCGGTGTTGATCCAGCCGTCGTAGCCAAACCAGACGACACCCGCGGAGAGAAGCGCGGGGAGGAAAAGGGGGTGATCAAAGGGAGTCGGCGGCGGGCCGGGCTCTTTCGGATCTCGACGGGTGGGCGTCGTGTCATTTTCTGCCATGCCGGGACCATAACACTCCATCTCGTGCAGGCGACATGGGGTTGGGAACCTAACCTTGACCCGGTCCGACACCGAGGCGATGGTCTCCCCGTGGCGGCCAGCGAGCAATCCAACCGTGGGAAGAGCAACTACATCACACCCGAGGGCTACGCGCGTCTTCGCGCCGAACACCAGGAATTATGGAAAGTCGAGCGCCCGCGCGTCACCCACCAAGTTTCCGTCGCGGCTGCCTTGGGGGACCGCTCGGAAAATGCCGACTACATTTATGGCAAGAAGCGCCTACGTGAGATCGATCGGCGGATTCGTTTTCTCGAGAAGCGGATGGAAGCTCTTCAGGTGGTCGAGTTTGATTCGTCGAGGGAGGGGGACCGCGTGTTCTTCGGCGCGTGGGTGACCCTCGAGGAAGAATCCGGGGATCGGGTGCGCTATCGGGTGGTGGGCCCGGATGAATCGGATCCGGCCAACGGCTTCATAAGTATGGACTCCCCGGTGGGTCGCAGCCTGCTCGGAAAATCAGTCGGCGACGAGCTGACGGTTCGACGGCCAAAGGGGGGAATCACTTACGAGATTGTCGCCGTGGCATACGTTCCTACCGACCCAGTTCCGGGCTAGCCGCGCCGCAGGGCTCTGGGCAGTGGCAGAAATCCCGCTGTCGGTGGCCCGGGGGGATGAGGTCGACTAGTTCTCGATTCCGGGAAGCGATGTTTGCCGGGTCCCCTCCAAGGGGGTTACGAGGCCGGCGGACATGATGACCTTGAAAGCGTCTTCGACGCTGAGGTCGATTTCGCGGGTCTCGTGTTCGGGCACCAGCAGGTAGAAACCCGAAGTTGGATTGGGCGTTGTGGGGATGAAGCAGTTCAGCATTGACTCGTCCTGAAAGGCCGCGCCGACGGATCCCCGGACCGCTCCGGTGACAAAAGCGATGCCCCAGATTCCGCGCCGGGGATACTCCACGAGCACAACTCGGCTGAAGCTTTGCTGGTGGGTTGAACTCGAGAAAATCGCCTCGAAGAGTTGTTTCACCCCGTAGTAGATGCTGCGCGCGACGGGTACCCGGTCAAGCATTCGCTCACCCAAGCGCAGGAGTTGGTGGCCAAAAAGGTGACGGACCACCACCCCGGCCAGCAGGATGACCACAAACGTGAAGACTGCCCCGACCAGAGGCGGAAGCTTCGTAGGCTCTTCCAGGGACGGCGCCAACCAAGCAATGACTTGGGGGAGAAGTAGGCTGTCGAGCTTTTGAACAATCCAGACAATGGCCCAGAGTGTGATCCCGATGGGGGCAAAGGCCAGTAGTCCGGTCATGAAATAGCTCCGGATGGCCGCTCGAAGCTGGGTCCAAAAATTTTTCATCGGATATCTCGGTTTCGGCTGAAAGGGTTCAACGCAAGAGCAGGTCGCAAATGTCTCGAACTTTTCGAACTCCCCGACCCAGCCAGTTGTCGCCCACCCGCCGGCGGGCCGCCATGGTGAGACGGCGCTCCAAAACGTGTCGACTCATCTTGGGGGCCCGAGGCGGGGCTGCACCGGGATCGATGGCATCGAGTTCGGCGGCGAGGGATTCCCGGCTAAATCCCCAGATCGCGAGATCTCGGTCGTCGAGTCGCGAGAGAATCTCCCTGGACTGTTCGATGCGCTCGGGGCGGCCCGCCAATTGCTTCGCCCACTTGCCCAGGGAATCGGTCACGGGTCGGCTCTGCCCCGCGACCGTCATGGGATCCCCGAGGCCCCTTGCGGCGGACGCCTGAGGATTCGACTTTCCGTAGTCCACCATGCCCTGCTCAAAGTCCAGGTCGGCAAAAGCGCAGAAATCGCGCATATGCGCTTCGGGGTTGGCGACGAGTTCTTCGTATCGAATATGAAGCGAGCGCGACGGGGGATCGCGGAGGAATCGCGCCAGAGCCGGTACGTAGCGTTCGACGATGGGGTTGTGCCCGTGGGCCATCGCGTGGTCGCCGTCGTAGAAGGAGTCCACCACCGACGACCAGATTGCCATCGGGTTGCGGGTGAGTACGACGTATCGCGCCTCGGGATAGAGGCGCCTTACGAAATCGAGGACCAGCCCGTAGGCGGGGGTCTTGTCCAGCAGGTACTGGCTCGGCGTTCCGGCGAGCAGCCCCGAGTACAAATGATCGCAGTAGAGGCGAAGCGCCTCAAGGTAGGTGGTCTCTCCCTCCGGGAGATTCGGGACGAGTTCGCGAATGCCGAGTTGGCTGATGATAGGGTCGTAGGGCGCTTCGTCGACTCTTTCGTAGTATCCGAGATGGGCGAGGGGGGTGAGAATATGGGGTTCGGCGGGGGCGTGAATCTTCGATTGTGCGCCCAGCATGCGGTTGAGCAGTGTCGAGCCCGAACGCGGTGCCGCTATGATGAAGAGAAGTTTTTCCTGCAAGGTTTATTATTCCCGTATTCCCGACGATCGTGCATGGGCGAGGGCCCATGGGTGGCAAGGGCAGTCTAACAGGCTGTCTCAGTCCAAGCCCCAGATTGGGGCTGGACCGGGCGGGAAAGTCAGAGTCCGTAGCGCCGGGCACGCGAGAAGCGCGACGGAACAACCCGGCGGGCAAGCAAGAGCGGGAGTGTTTTGCAAACGAAACTTGTGCAGTTCAGAGCCGCCCCGGAGGCTGGACGTTGAATACCCGATCGGCCGACGGGATCGTCTCGCCCCCTGGGTTATCCGATCGGATCAAGGCGTTGGCCTTGGGGCTGGGCTTTGATCGTGCGGGGATTTGTTCGGCGAAGCCCAGCCCCGAGACCCGATTTGTGCGCGAGTGGGTTCGTCGTGGCCACGCTGCATCCATGGGGTATATCGAGCGGCGGCTGGATGAGCGCGAGGATCCGTCGCGCCTGATGCCCGGCATCGAGAGCATCGTGGTTGTTGCTCTGGCCCATGATCCGCCCGAGGTCGTCGAGGCTCCGGATTCGGTTCGGATCGCGAGCTACGTGGGCACCGAGGATTACCACGACGTCATGATCGAGCCCCTGCGCGCCCTGGCCACGGGCATGGAGGCGCTCTCGCCCGGCCCCATGGAGACCCGTTGCTACGTCGACACGGGCCCCGTACTCGAACGGGTTTTTGCGGCTCGGGCCGGTCTCGGCTGGCAGGGGAAGAATACGCTTCTGATCGACCGAAAACTTGGATCTAGGCTCCTACTGGGAGTCGTTCTGTGCAGCGTTGACCTCGCCCACGATGTCCCGGAGACCGACCATTGCGGAACGTGTCGCGCCTGTCTCGATGCGTGCCCCACTCAGGCCTTCGAGTCCGCCTATGTGCTCGATGCGCGAAAGTGTATTTCCTACAACACAATCGAGTTGCGAGAGGGAATCGATCCGGCCCTGCGAGCCCAGCACGGCGACTGGGTTTTCGGCTGCGATATTTGCCAGGACGTGTGTCCCTGGAATCGCCGTCGCCAGCCGGGGGATCTTCCCGACCCTCTCGGCCTGCGTGCCCGGCTTGCACCCGACCCGCGGTGGATTCGAGCGGAACTGCGTTGGGTGCTGTCTCTCGACGAGGAAGGCTGGCGCGAAGCCACTCAGGGCAGTGCACTGAGGCGCTCGCGCTATCGCGGGTTAATGCGCAATGCGCTGGTGGCAGCGGGCAATCGGGGCGACCGAGCACTGATTCCGCAGATCGAACGTTTTGCTTTGGGCGATGATGAACTGCTGGCTCAGCATGCGCGCTGGGCCCTTTCCCAGTTGTGATCCCCGGTGCGTGACTTCTGAGGACTGTGTTTTTCGGTCCCCTCCTAGGCGGGTTTTCGCGCGACCAAACGCGCGCACGCACCGACGGGATCCTCCTGGCAGGAGAGGGTCAGCAGGTCGGGAAAGAGTTCGGCCATCTCGCCGGGCCTCAGCATGAAGGCTGGGTTATTGGGGCCGCCTTCCCGCTCGGCTTGGGCGAGGGTGAACGTCTCGTAGACGAGCAAGCCGCCCGGGGCCAGCAACCGCACGATCGATGGAACCAGCGGACGAAATAAGAATCGGAAGATCAAGACCGCCCCGCACGCGCCGTATTGAAGAGGCAACGTGGCAGAGGGCGCTTCGAGGTCAGCTCGGATGCAGGCAAGGGGCAGGCCCGAGACGCGGGCTCGGCCGTTGAGTTCGCTTAGGAAGGCGGGATTTCGGTCGACCGCGAGAACGGGCAGTCCCCACCCCGCGGCCGCCATGGCGTGGCGTCCCCGGCCACAGGCGAGATCGGCGACCGGCCCGAGGGCAGCACAGGCGAGCAGGGCATCCCGTTGGTTGCTGAAATGCGCCGAGACGGAAGAAAGTGGGGAAGCGGGGGAGGGTGAATTCACGGGGTGTTCGCGATGACCTCGGCCATTGTGCCGGGGAAGTCGGTCACGATCCCATCCACACCCAAGTCCAGAAGTTCCCGCATGGACTCGGGTGCATTGATGGTCCAGACATGCACCTGCACCCCATGCGTGTGGCAATGGTCGATCAACATCGGTGTCACCAGGCGCTCGGTACCAAAGTCGAGGGGAATCTGGATCGCCATACTGTCGGTGGCATGGGCTTTGGCCTGCTTTGCGGCGACCACGATCTCGACGATATCGCCCAGGCTCGCCCCCAGCGCGGGGCAGATCCCCTCCCGCGCAATGCCCTCGCGAATTTGCGCCTGAATGGGGTCGGCGCCCGCCACCAGAAGGGTTCGCTCCTCTCGGCCGAAATCGCGGATCAGGGACAGCACGCTGTCGACGAGGTCTCGGTGCGCCCCTTTGATCTCCATGTTGAAGGCCGCATCGGGGAACTTCGCGAAGGCCTCCCGGACGCTGGGCACTCGGATGCCCCGCCCGCGGAAGGATGTCAACTGGGTTTCCGGGCAAACGAAATGGTAGCCCGCATCGAGGGCCTGAAGATCGGCGAGGTCAATTCGCTCGACGGGCCCGCGGCCATTCGTGGTGCGTTCCAAGTCGGGATCGTGGATCAGGACTGGGGCCCCATCCCGGGTGGCGTGAATATCACATTCGATCATGTGCGCACCGTCGTTGAGGCCCCGCTCAAAGGCCTCCAACGTGTTCTCGGGAGCGACTCCCGCCGCGCCCCGGTGCCCGAGAATCAAGGGGGTGGGCGTATTGAAGTAGGGGTGGGCCATGGGCCGTAGGGTATCATGCTCTCGGCCATGTCTGACTCGAAGCAGAATCCAACCAAGAATGCGTTCGGACCCGGACCGGGAGTCGCAGG
>DUCH01000055.1:0-509 GCA_012959865.1 Myxococcales bacterium
TCGAGGGGCCCGAATCCCTTCTATTGGACCGCCGAGCCGGGCCAGTTTACGGTATTGGCTGTGGACGACCACGGCCGATCCGACTCGACACAACTTCGAGTCGACCTGATCGAGTAGATGGGCGGACCGGGCGAAGATCGCCGGGCAGCATTACCTACCACAAACGGCTTGCCAAAATCGTTCCAGACCGAGTTCCTTACCCCAGCCCTCGATGTAATCGAGGTTGATTCTGCGTCTGCGGATGAATGGGGACTCGATTTGGTTCGCCCCCAGACGTGCATGCAGGGAGCAAGCCACTGCGACTTCCGCTATCGGCTTCGAAAGCCATGAGACTGGCGTGCCGCCGCCCCACTTTGAGGGGTTAGACGGGCTGCGCAGACTTCATCGCATACAGCACTAACTAGAAGTCGAAGGACAAGGTCAGAAGCTGTTTGTCCTCGGTGACCTGACCACCGAGGCGCAGCTTGGCAAGCGAGTTTCCAAGCCGGGAACGCTCCTGCCGCAGCTCT
>DUCH01000055.1:575-1961 GCA_012959865.1 Myxococcales bacterium
CGGGGCTTTTTAATTCCGCCGATAAGTAACCGAATGACAAATCGCTCGGAATCACGGGCGAAGGGTCCAACGCGGGCGCAGCTTGAACTTCCTACGATCATTCAAATTCGAGTCGGCCGGGGTCGAGCCCGCCGACGGCTCCCAACGATCACCGCGATTGCGGCGAGCGCTCCCACTACCGCGGTCAGGCCCCAAGGCCCGAGGGCGGGCACCGGCACTGGCAAGAAGGCCTGTTCGTAGATCATCGGGTTGAAGGAGCAGCCCAAGGGGTTGCCGGCGAGCAGGCACGTCACCGGTCCGCCGGGCGGACCCACCCAGAACTGGAAGGGAGACGAATAGGCGACCGTGAAGCAGGCCGCACCCGGCCCCGGTGTCGCCGACAGGCCCGCAATCGCCGCGAGGTTGACGCTGCTCACGAAGGCGTCGCGCAGGTCTACGGCCGCCGAGGGCACGGGCCCGGTGACCGTGACGGGCGCATTCGCATCGAGCTGCCACGACCAGTCGCTCCCGTCACCATCGGCGTCGATGCAGAAGACGCCGGGAGATTGGGTGCTGACATTGGGTAGGAGCGTCCATCCGGCGGCTACGGGGTCGAAGATCGCGGAGTTGTTGGCTCCGTCCCACGCCAGGGCGAAATTGGTATTCGCGTCGTAAAACGCGATGCCCGACGTCGACCCAAGGAAGGTTGCGTTCTGGAGGTTGGCGTTGCTAAAATCGGCTCCGATGACCGACGCATTGGTAAAATCCGCGATCAAAAACGTCGAGCCAGCAAAAACTACGCCGTCGAGAGTCGTGCCACTCAGGTTCGTCGCAGTCAGAAGCACGCTCTGAAGACTCGCGCCGGTCAAGTTCGCACCCGTTAAGTTCGCGGAGTGAAGGGTTGTGAAATCCAGAGTCGCCCCGCTCAGGTTCGCTCCGATCAGAGTTGCGCTGGCCAGGCTCCCGCTGGCCAGGTTCGCGTTTGCCAGGTTGGTGTCGACCAGATCCGACCCATTCATATGGGCAAAGGAGAGGTCCGCGCTGGCCAGGTCGGCGTTGGGCAGATTCGAATTGGGCAAATTCGCCGAAGGCTCAAGGTTTGGCCCGGAGTAAAGGTGGTTACCGCCCGTTATGTATTGAATCGGATTGATGATATTTCCAAAAATATCCAGATACGACGAAGCCTGCGCACTGCTCGCCATCAGAACCAATACCGCTGCCAGAACGAACTTCCGCATAACAAAATCTCCCTTTCCAAAGAGAACGCACTTCAAGGTTGAAGATTCATCTTGGTCGAAAGCGCGTGACGAATCACTCACAAACGCACGCAGCGATTTATCTACACGAGTAAATAAAGGCGAGAAGCCCTGAGCGGCTCGTCAGGCTAGAGCTGAGGCTTGCGTGGGT
>DUCH01000055.1:1971-7458 GCA_012959865.1 Myxococcales bacterium
GCATGACTGCGTTCGTCGTGCACGGATACACGAACATCTTCAGAGAATGGGCCGTATCATTCCTACTCTCAGCTCAAAATCCACAATCATTAGAGTCAAATAGGTCGGGCGCCGCCGTTGGAAGAAGGAGTCGGGGGACTACCAAACCTCGCGTGGAGAACACCTTCTTTCGGTACAAGACGATCATTGGCCCTGGACTTCATGCTCGTCATTCGAAGTCACAGGAACCCGAGTCGCTGAGGGCTTGCAACATCCTAAACCGGATGATTGCTGTCGGCAGACCAGACTCCTTCGCGCTCGGCGCCTGATGAAGATCATGGGAGCGGGGGGAGTCGCGGCGAAGCTCCGGTTTGTGCACCAGCGCCGCGCCCGCTCTTCGTTTTGCTGGAGCAGGGCGCCGCGCGGCCCTCCGCCGCTTTTGTTCCGGTCAGTGTACAGCTCGGGTCCCGCCGATGTTTTCTTCGGAGATTCCGCTCTTGAGTTCGGTGTCGATCGCACGCAGCGCATCGGGGCCTAGCTCGGCGTTGGGCTCGAACCGGGATTCAATGCTGATCTGATAGGGCGGTGGCGGATCGGCCGCGACGAGTGGAAGTGGACAATCGCGACAAGCGACTTTGTCGAGATAGCGCTCGAAGACGCGCTCGCGCTGCGGAATGAACACATCCTCAAGGGCGGGGGAGATCGCGAAGTGCTCCTGGCCATCGATGATGTCGATCAGATTTTCGTGCACATGGACGAACCCGAGTGATTGCGGCCATGTGATGCCCGCGCCGAGATCGTTGGCCGGCGCGCTGTTGTTGAGTCGATGGCACCCAGCACAAGAAAGCGCCATCGAACGGCGGACGATGTGCTCTGCTGAGAGTGGGCTCCCGATTTGATTGAGCCGAACGTTCACGGCATTGGTGAAGCGCGGGCTGTTGGCAGCGTGGAAGGGGTAGTTGTTTTCGTTGGTTTGTGACGTGCTCTGTCCAGCGTTGAAACGATCTGGCACTGAGGCGAAGAACCGATGGATGTTGTTCATGGCCAGGTTTTCGACTTGCGTCAGATAGTGTCTTTGGAAATCGGCGGTTTTTTGCAGGCCAGAGGTTTCGTCGAACAACGCACCAAACGGGTTCCCCTTTGTTGTCACAGGTGCAAACAACGGCATGCAGTTGCCAATCGCCTCGCACAGTTGGACCAGTTTGAATTCGCGCAGCTGCCAGCGTTGCGGTTCGGGTCCCGTCATAAACTGATTCGTGCGGATTTGTCCGGTACCCACGTTGAAGTGTGCGGCCTGAATGACCGGTTCAATGCCCCTTGATGGGAAGCCGCGCAAATAGAACTGGCGCAGGGCTGCCGCGCGAGTTGCCGGATCGTCGATTCGACTCAGGCGCTCCCAGAATTTTGCCACGACGCGACAGCCTTTGAGCCCGCAACTTGGAGCGGGGTTCGGGAGTACGGCTTCAAAGATGAGCAGGTTTCTCGAGCCGCCGGTCCGCGCGAAGATCGCGCGAAATTCGCCGCAGTTTGCACCGTCGGTGGGCGCGAGGTCGAGACGATTGACGAGGGCGATCGGCTCATAAAAGCTGGGTAGATTCGAGTCGAACGGGTCAACGTTGATTTCGTCGCCTTCGTTTCGGGGACACTGGATTGGGAATCCATTGAGGCTCGGAGCCCCACTGGCATCGAGCTGGTCATCGCAATGGAACCCCAGTCCAAGACCGGGGCCTGTGTTTTGGGTGTCCCAGAGTTGTTGCCACAGGGTGAGGGCGTCGAAGGCCGGATTGCCAATGTCGTCCGCAAGTGCACCGAGTACGTCTTCGAGTGAAAGGGCGCTTTCGAGTACTTCCAGTTCCGTGACAAACAAAGAGCGTCGGGGGTCGACGTCCGCTCCGGGTGGCCGACAGACTGCGCCGGGAGCGCTCAGTTGGGCTGCAACAGGGCTGGCCATCTGAACGGCGACCAGGGTTAGCGCGAGAATGGATTTGAAAGGCATGGCTGGGGTTCCTCTTTGTGCGATTGATCTCTCTAAGAAGTGGGACAAATGCCCACTTTTCATCGCTCAGAGTAAATGGGAAATATTCCCACGTCAAGGGGTACGATAAACAAATCCTTGAATGTCTAGCCGACCGGTTTCTGCCAATGCGCAACCATTCCCGCAATGACCCGGAATCTCGTCGGATCGCGGCGTGGGTGCACGAATTTCAGCAACGAGCCCGCGAAAGGCTCAAGTACTCGTGACGAATGTGGCGGGGTCGGTCACGCTCTCGACATGAGATCCACACTCCTTTCCCTCAACGCCCTAGCCGCCCTCATCGCAACGATGATCCTGCTGCCACCTGCCGTTCGCGCATCGAACGTCGCGAACGTCACGATCACGACCGAGTGTACGAACTGTGTCGGTTCGCAGTTTGCGGTCTACAACGGTGCGGTCTTCCTTGTTGCGAAGGGCACTGATGGCGGCGGCGCGCCCACGATCGACGCGATCAATCTCAACAACCACGCCGTGACGAATCTCATGACCGGTAGTGTTGGATCCTTCTGGTATGTGGGTGACGCCGCAGGTCGGTACGTGACTTTCTCCACGATTTACAACGAGTTTGGTTCCTTTTACAGCTTTCGAGGTGACCTTTCGGATCCCGCCAATCCGGTGAACTTGCCCGGTCTCGATGGATGGGACTTTACTGCGGCAAAAGTCGACGAGTCGGGGCGCGTCGTCGGCAGTCAATTCTTCTGGCATGCAACTCCGCAGGGACCGTTCCCCGGCGCCCTCAAGTACGAGGACGCGACGGGCTCGGTGGTCTTCCTGGGCTACCCAGCCAAGAACCTGGCGGTGCACGGCTCACTCGATGTCGTTCTATTCCGCTCCCCCACGATCCTCGACTTTTCGAACTTCTACTCCCACGCAACCGAGAACGGCGGCACAGCGTTGGAGACCTATTTGGGAGTGCCCAGCGGCGTGACCCATGTCGGCTCGAACGTTCTCGACCCGATCACCACCCTCGTCACGATGGACGGAGTCCTCGGCTACATCGACGGCATTTGGGGAACGTTTCACCCTCTTGAGTCGGGCGGAAACGGAGTGGCGGTCACAGACAACTATCTGTTCTGGAATGGCGCCGCGGGTTGCACGGGCTATTCGACGACGCTCGGTACTTTCGAACTGGCTTCACTCGCCGGGGCGAGCTCTCTCACCGGCTCTACTTGTCTTGCAGCGGTCGAACACGATGGAAAACTATTTCTAGCTCTCGATAGCAGCGGCGTCGTCGCAAGGTTTGACGTCGTCACGCAAGCGCCGACACTCGGCCCGCCCGGGCTCGTGCTGCTCGTCTTCATGCTCGTGGCAACCGTGATGGGATTCGGCGCGCGAGATCTTCTCTATCCATCGAGATCACCCGGCTCCTAACGATCGAGCTCTCGCCGCACCTGGGGCAAAACGTTCTCGGCGATGGAGTTCATCCGCGCCGTCCCGCTCGCGAGGGATTCGCCGGGAATCTGGGCCGCCGCGACCGGCCCAGCTCCCACTCCCCGCGTGGATTGAGCGCTGCGCATAGACCCCCTCTGGACTAAAAGGGCGGCTGTTTGCACGATCCTCCTCCAGGCTCGCTCTGGCCCCCTATAGTTTGGGCAGGCAATCACTGCAGGGGGGCGAGACGCCATGAGTATGGGACCGGACTTTTCGGATGGGAACGTGCCGCAGCGCTCGTTTGGCGAGCGGTTGCTGGGCGCGATCAAGCTCGATGCAACGGTGTACGAGGAGGTCGAACACACGCCCGATGCCATGGGGCAGGCGGCCGGCGTGGTGGTGCTGGCCGTAGTGGCGCGGACCTTCGGCGTGCCCGGCGATGGCGGGCTGGTGATCGGCCTGCTCAGCGGATTCATCGGCTGGCTGATCGGCACGGCCGTGATCTGGCTGATCGGCGTGCAGATCTTGAAGCACACGTCCGACTTCCAGGAACTGCTGCGCACGCTGGGCTTCGCTTCGGCGCCCCAGGTGCTCTACGTGCTGGGCATCCTTCCGCTCGGGCCGCTGGCGCCGTTGCTGTTGCTGGCGGTGGGTGTGCTTGGGCTGTTCGCGTGGGTGATCGCCGTGCGCCAGGCGCTCGACGTCACGACGGGCCGCTCGATCGTCATCTGCCTGCTCGCGCAGATCCCGGGCTTCGTCATCTTGCTACTGGCCGTAGCAGCAACGCCACCCGCCTAGCACGAAGGCGCGAGCGCAGATAGCAGGGATTTCGGGAGCGTACCTGTGGAGGTCGTCGTCTTGTGCCAATTGACGACGCGTCAGAGAATCGTGAGGCGGATGCGCCGGGTCTTGTGTCCTCTGTTGATCGGTGCAGTGCTCGTCACCTATCCCCCGCAGGCCAAGGCCGCGACGGCAATCGAGTATGGGCTGATCGCTTCGCTGATCTCTGTGGCCATCATAACTGCCGCAGCAGCACTCGAGGGAAGTGAAGAATCGTGCACTTTTTGCGATCCCGATGCGGATGGCATTCCCAATGATCTCGACAACTGCCCTCTTATCGCGAACCCCGATCAAGAGGACAGCGACAGCGACGGTATTGGCGATGCATGCGAGGACAAACCCGACCCCGCTCCAGTCAGTATCCCGGTCATTTCCATTACCGGTCCCTTCCAGAGCTTTCCTGGCGGCCCGTTCGAAGCCTTCTATGAATCAGCCAACGAGTCGGGAGGGTTTAGCTGTAATCATGACGCTGCGGCTGCCGCGAACTCGGTACTGCAACCGATAACCTGCTCGGGTGGGGGAGAGATCTTTGGTTCAGGCCCGGAACCCACGACATATAACTGGACACTCGTCGTCAAGGCTGAGGACGGCGGCGACACCATTCAATGGGAGTTATTTTCATTCAGCTTAGGTTCGGGCACAGGAGGCACCACGGGGACCCACACGCTGGATACGACGAATACAAGCCCCAACACCCTTCCAATCCACTATTCACATGGTGCCGAGCAAATCGATGTCGACGTACAGACGACATTCACCCCCAACAGCAGTGGACTTACCGGGTTCGACTTGAACGTCAGTGTTCCTTTGGACCAAGCGACTGGATCGAGCGACTACAGCTATGACTTTGACATCAACGAAACCGCCAGTTGGGATGTAACCGTTACGCTCTCCCGGGCTCCCGGCATCCAGGCCGTCCCGGCGCTTTCACGCACCGGGACCGCACTGCTCACCGTCTGCTTGCTCGGCGCGGTGCTAACGGCCATGAGATCGCGCAGTAGGATCCGAGCATAGGCAGTTCAGCGTGCGTTTCGGCTCGAGGTCCGAGGAGTATGGGCACCGCGTAGAGTCCCCGGGCCCCGCTCGGCGCTACGTCAATGCGTATCCCCGCCGCCGCGACCGGCCTAGCTCCCACACCCCCCGCTTGGATTGAGCGCCGCGCATAGACCCCCTCTGGACGAAAAGGGGCGGCTGTTTGCACGATCCTCTGGGCCCCACTGGAGTTGCCCCCAATATGGCGCTGACAGCCACCTCAGTCCGAA
>DUCH01000056.1 GCA_012959865.1 Myxococcales bacterium
CCCTCAATCGCGCCGGAATGCGTGAGTACTCGTGTGTTCTCTTACCCTTGGCCGGGGGGACTTTCGTCTACGCAATTCCTGCGCTCTTCTTCACTCTGCCCGAAGCGCCCCTTTGGCACCTCGCTTTCAATGGCGAGCAGTGGACGACCGTCTTCGGTTTTGCCCTGATGGCCAGTCCGAGTCTGGTGATTCTCTCCGCTGGGGCGCTGCTGCGCATGCTCGAGCAGTCCGGTCGGCCCGAAGATTTTCGGATTCTGGACCTCGCGCTCTTGGCCGGTGGCGGGAGCTTGCTCTTTGCCTTGTTTTTCAGTGAAGACCAGTTCGTCGGATTCAAGGTATTTCAGCCCAATATCTGGTGGGGCATGTCGGCCTGTATTGTGCTGTTGGTACCGATCCTCGGCCGGGAGGCGTTTACCGAGTTTCGCCGGGCCGGCTGGAGGCGGATGGCCGCTCTTGCGGGGCTCGGAATGGGGTTGGTTCAGATCTTCAACGGGCTCTGTCTGGCGATTGCCTATCCGACCCTCAATTTGCGAGGCCATTCGATCTCCGATGTCGAGGTTCTCACGGCAGCGCGAGGGAAAACGGCCTCGGGTACGCGGTTCGCCATCGATCCGCTCCTCGAGGACTACGATCTCGTCAGCTATTTGTCGCGTCCGGTCATCATGCCGGTCAACACTCCGGCCGACGCGGCTTTCAATGTGCCGTTGGCGGCGGAGCGACGGGATCTGGAGGTCTGGAGGTCTTTTGTGCAGGGTCGCGGGCGCGCGCCGAGGGATCTTGCGAATCGGTTTGATGCTTTGATCGCACATCGGGATCGACGGCACGCCGCTGGAATGCTGCTCTCTTCTGGGTGGCGGCGCGAGGCCTTGGGAGGGGGGTTCGAACTCTGGGTCAGGGGAAGCGAGGCTCAAAGCAACGCGAATCGTGAAGCCGCCCCGTGACCCCTCTGCCGTTCGGCTCCCACCGTACCGAGACGGGGCCGGGCGAATCGGGCCGCGGCCACTATGGCGCTCGGGTGTGCTGTTGTACTCTTGGGCGGCTCAAATTGTTATCGGCTCAAATCATACAGGGAGAGGGGACGCATGGCGGCTACTGCTCGGGGCTGCAAGAAGCCCATTGAGATTCGAGACAGCGACCCCGTAGGCGCGAGATCCTGCCGTGGGATCGTGGGCTCGATTCTGCTCGCGCTTGTCGCGGTTCTGCCGGGGTGCTGGGCCCAACCGGAGCCGCCCCCCGAACCCATTCGGCCGGTAAAGATTTTGAAACTCGAGGGAGGGGCGAGCGTATTCAATGTCGAGTATCCCGGGATCATCGAGGCTGCTCGCAGCGCGCGCATGGCCTTCGAGGTAGCGGGTCGGATCATTGATTTCCCGGTGGTCGAGGGGGATCGGATCGCCAAGGGCGGCTTGATCGCGAGTCTGGACCCTCGTGATTTCGAAGAGGCCCTGGCCAAGCACGAGGCCAACGCCAACTTTCTCAAGGTTGAACGCGATCGGCACCAGTCGCTTTTCGACCAAGGGGTCGATTCCAGACAGATTCTCGACAAGTCGATCAAGAATTACCAAATCGCGCTCTCCTCGGTCGCTCAGGCAAAAAAAGCGATGGAGGATACGGAGTTGCGTGCGCCCTTCGACGGAGTTGTGGCCATCAAGCTCGTCAAGGAATTTCGAAACGTCCGGGCCAAGGAGCAGGTGGTGATCTTCGAGGACGATTCGTACATGAAGATCATCGTCTCTTTGCCAGAGGCCGACTATGCGCGGCTGACCCCCGGCTTGACCTTGGCGGAGAGGAATTCGAGAGCCGATATGCGGGTCGTGGTGACGTCGATCCCCGACCGCGAATTTCCAGCCCATGTGACCGAAGCCGCGAGCGCAGCGGATCCGGTTACTCGTACCTTTCGCATCACCCTGGCCTTTGAAGTCCCGAAGGATGTCGTTGTGAGTTCGGGGATGACGGCCAGGGCTGTCGCTTCGGCGGAGGTTGTCGTAGGGGATGGTGACGCTGATTTCATGATTCCCATCCAGGCGGCTCGGGGCAACGAGGCCGGTAACCCGTTTGTCTGGTCCCTCGATCCGGCGACCATGGAGGTTCATCGCTCTCCGGTGACACTGGGCGCTGTCTCAGGGGCCATGGTTCGCGTTCTGAGCGGTCTCAATGATGGCGATGAGATTGCGACCTCGGGCGTGGGGGAATTGCGCGAGGGCATGCGGGTCCGTCGATTTGGGATTTGAACGCTACTCGGCGAACTTGACCTCTGGCCTCGATAGAATTAGCAGGACTCTCCGATGAATTTTGCAGAGTATTGGATCAGGCACCGCGTTGTGACCCTCGTGCTGACCTTCGTCACCATCGGTGGCGGAATCATCACGTTTGAGGGAATGAGCCGGCTCGAGGATCCTGAATTTACGATCAAGGACGCTTTGGTGATTACCCCGTATCCCGGGGCAACAGCAGAAGAGGTCGAGCAGGAGGTCAGCGACGAAATCGAGCTGGCGGTCCAGAAGTTGGGCCAACTCAAGGAGGTCGAGTCACGATCGATTCGAAATCTCTCGACGGTGACTGTCACCATCCAGGACAAGTACGGCAAGGACAGCCTGCCCCAGGTTTGGGACGAAGTCCGTCGTAAAGTCAACGACGCTCAGTCGTCCTTGCCGCCGGGGGCTGGCCCCTCGCTTGTCATCGACGACTATGGCGATGTCTTCGGGGTGTTCGTTGCGGTCTACGGAGCCGAGTATTCCTATGCGGAAATCAAGCAAGTCACCGACCTGCTTCGCCGCGAACTGATTCTCGTCCAGGACGTTGCGAAGATCGAGACCTACGGCGAGCGCCAAGAAGCAATTTACATCGAACTCTCCCGGGACCGGATTTCACAGCTTGGGATCACGCCGGCCGAAATTGCGGATAAATTACGCCAGAAGAATTTTGTCAGTAATTCGGGTCGGGTAGATGTCGGCCCGGACTTCCTGAGCATTCAGCCGAGCGGGGGAGTCGACTCGGTTGAAGATCTGGGCAACGTGCTGATCAGTGGCGGAGCCACGAGCCAAATTTATCTGCGCGACATTGGACACGTGCGCAGGGGGTACGTCGAGCCCCAGGACAAAATGATCCGCTACGACGGCAACCAGGCCATTGGGCTGGGGATTTCTACCGTCGCCGGCGGCAACGTCGTGGTGATGGGAGCGGCTCTTGACAAGCGGCTAGCCGAATTGCGCAGCCAGATCCCATTGGGTATTGAGGCGGGCATCGTATCCATGCAGTCCACTTCGGTGGTTGAGTCGATCAACGGCTTTGTGGTTAGTCTGATCGAAGCCGTGGTGATCGTGGTGCTGGTGCTTCTCGTGTTCATGGGCTTGCGAAGCGGCATGCTGATCGGCTTTGTGCTGGTTCAGACGATTCTGGCATCCTTCATCTTCCTGCAGCCCATGGGGGTCGCCCTCGAGCGGATTTCACTCGGAGCTTTAATCATCGCACTGGGGATGTTGGTCGATAATGCCATCGTCATTGTCGACGGAACCCTGGTCAAGTTGCAAAAGGGGATTGACCCCGAAACCGCCGCAAAGGATACGGTGGCCCAATCGGCGATCCCCTTGTTGGGCGCCACCATAATCGCGATTCTGGCCTTCGCGGCCATCGGTACTTCCCAAGACAGCACAGGCGAGTTCTCCAAATCGCTCTACCAGGTGGTGCTGGTTTCACTGATGATGAGCTGGGTGACTGCAGTGACCGTGACTCCGCTGCTCTGTGTGATGTTTCTGAAACAGCCCGAGGTCGCGGACGGCGGCGAAGAGTCCGCGGCCAAAGATCCCTACGACACCCGTTTTTACAGGGTCTTCAAGGGGTTGCTGCGCACTTGTATCGGCCAGCGTTGGGCCAGTGTTGGGGTTGTCGCGACGGTCTTTGCGCTTTCGCTGTATGGGTTTGGGATGATCGAGTCAAGCTTCTTCCCTCCGTCGACCCGACCCCAGTTCACCGTGGATATCTGGCTTCCCGCCGGAACATCGATCGGCGAAACCCGGGACCAGGTAATCCGGGTCGAGAAGTATCTCGAAACCCTGCCCGAGGTGAGGCACGTCTCCTCTCTGGTGGGTCAGGGCGGGCTCCGCTTTCTGCTCACCTACACCCCTGAAAAATTGAATTCCGCGTATGCGCAACTGCTGGTGGATGTCGATGACCCCGAAGTGATCGGAGACTTGCTTCCTCGGATCGAAAAAGATCTGATCGATATCGCCCCCGATGCCCTCACCTATGCGGCTCGCTTCCAGTTGGGTCCGGGCAGTACCGGCAAGGTTCAGGCCCGGTTCAGCGGTCCGGATATAGAGACCCTGCGCGAATTGGCCAACCAGACCATGGGACTCTTTGGCGAGGATCCCGATGCGAAAAGTATAAGGACCGACTGGCAGGACAAGGTCAAGCGGATCACTCCGATCATTGCCGATCAGGCCGCGGATGCCAACGGGATTCAGCGTCCGGACGTGGCCAGGGTCATGCTTGCCGCTTTTCAAGGTGAACAGATTGGGTCGTTTCGCGAGAAGGACCTGATGCTCCCCATCATCATGCGCGCGCCGGAGTCGGAGCGAAGCAACGTTTCCTCCATGCGTGATCTACAGATCTTCAGTCCGGCCGCGGGGAGTATGATTCCTCTTCGCCAGGTCGTTTCGGGTTTCTCAACGCTCTTTGAGGACGAAATTATCGTCCGTCGGGATCGAATCCGAACGATTACGGTCTACTGCGATCCCGTCGTTGGACAACCGAGCAGCCTGTTCGAACGCCTGCGCCCCCAGGTGGAAGCCTTGGAATTGCCGGCGGGCTATCAGTTGAGTTGGGGTGGAGAGTATGAGGACTCGGGCAAAGCCCGGGCGGGCCTAATGGGCAGTATCCCGCTTTTCTTGCTTCTGATGGTTCTCATCACGGTGGGCCTGTTTAATTCGCTCAAGCAACCCCTGGTCATCTGGCTCAATGTGCCTCTGGCATTGATCGGAGTTACGGTGGGTCTACTCATCACCCACCAGCCTTTCGGGTTCATGTCGATTCTCGGGTTCCTCAGCTTGGTGGGGATGCTTATTAAAAACGCAATCGTTCTGGTGGACCAGATCAACTTCGAACTCGCCGAGGGCAAGGCACAACTGGCGGCAATCGTCGATTCGTGCGCGTGCCGACTGCGCCCAGTCGCCATGGCGGCTGCCACCACGGCTCTGGGTATGCTCCCGCTGGTAACCGACGCTTTCTTTTCCGCGATGGCAGTGACGATCATTTTCGGTCTGATTTTTGCCACGGTGCTCACCATGGTGATTCTCCCGGTCTTCTACTCCATCGTATTCAGTGTCAGCATGGACGAAGGAAGCTGAGGGGTGTTTGCGCGTTATCGGTACGCGTATCTCCTGGTAACCCTGGGGATACTCATCATCGGTCGACCATTTCTGCCCGATTTCGGCCGGAATTTCGTGATTGGAATGCTTGGGTTGAGCCTGATCACCGCTGCGGTGACCAGTGCCGACAGCCGCTACCAGGTCTGGATCGGCGTCGTTATGACCTGCGCCATCGTGTTCTCAGCGGCTACTCCCGAGCGTTTCGCGGGAATCAATATGATGGTGTTGTCTCCTGCCCTGGGAATCGTTTTCTGGGCTCTGACGGGTCTCCTGATCATTCGCCGGATCGTGCTGAGAACCGACCGAATTACCGGCGATACCATCAACGGAGCGATCTGCGTCTATCTCTTGTTGGGACTGGGTTGGTCCCACGCGTACGCGCTTCTCGAAGCGATCGAGCCCGGCTCCTTTACGGTGTCAAGGGAATTGGTGGCGGCGGGGGGGCACGCCTTCGAGGGGTTTATCGGCTACAGCTTCGTGACCCTGACGACCCTCGGCTACGGGAACGTCGTGCCGTTGACTCCCCGCGGCGAATCCCTGGCCATCGCTGAGGCAATTACCGGCCAACTCTACTTAGCGGTCTTGTTGGCACGATTGGTTGCCATGGAGATCGCAGTCCGTCGGAACGAATAGGCGCGGGCAGGCCGCCCTTTCGCCGAGTCGTCGCTTGCGCTGGCTATTCCTTGCGGCGCAACGCAGAGAGGGGCCTAGCCTGCCTTGCGTGCTGCAAACAGAGTGTCCTCTTTGTCGACGTCGATTAGATCGTTCCACCAGTGCACGACTTCGACTTCCACGCACTCAAAGACCGCGGCCAGGGTCGCCTCGAAAGCAGGGCTCGGGTCGGTGGACCACACACCGAGCACGCCGCCCGGGTTCAGATGTTCGGCGACGGCGGCCAGGCCTTCGCGGGTATAGAACGCCGCGCTCGCCGAATCGAGGGGTTCGTCGGGAGCGTGGTCCACATCGATCAGGATCACGTCTACGGTCTGGCGAGGCGGGCCGAGCAGCCGCGCATAGACGTCTCCTTGGGATACCTCGAGACGCTTGTCCGAGGCCAGTGCATCCCCGGTAGGGAGCCAGCCCCTTTCCAACCAGGCGATTACGGGTTCGAGAAGTTCGAGCACTTCGACCCGGGCCACTCGATCCGAAGCGAGAGCGGCCTCGGCGGTGTATCCGAGTCCGAGTCCGCCCACGAGCACCGAAAGTTCATCGCCCGGGTGCAGGCCAAGTCCAAACTCCGCCAGTCGTCGCTCGGACTCTGTGTGATAGCTGCTCATGAGAAAGCCCTGATCGAGAGTGACCTCGGTGATAATGACTCCCGGACGCGAGAGCAGTTCGCGCCGACGCAGGCAGAGTTCGCCCAGGGGCGTATCCTGGTGGTCAAGAATTTCGAAAAGCGGACTCAGAGAGATCTCCTTCTTCGCTGAGGCAGTGGAGTATAGAACGGGCGGTCTCGATAGGGACAGAGGAGGGTGGCGTGTATAGTCCCGGTTTTTCGCACCCTGCGCCCGTCGCGCGACCGCTTCCGACACTCAAGGCTTCCGAAACTCAAGGACACCGATGATCGAAATTTTCATCGACGCGGACGCTTGTCCGGTAAAGGACGAGGTGTACGCCGTCGCTGCCCGCCTGGGCCTTCCGGTGGTCGTCGTCGCCAATCAAAAAATCAACGTACCCCGGGAAGTGGGCGTTGAGATGGTGGTGGTGGGTGATGGTGCGGACGCCGCCGACGACTGGATCGCCGACGAAATTCGGTCGGGCGACGTGGTCGTGACTGCGGATATACCGCTGGCCTCACGCTGCTTGGAAAAGGGCGCTCACGCCCTGGGAACACACGGACGCGAGTTCACCGCCGACTCCATCGGCGGCGCGCTGGCGACCCGGGAGATCAAGGCCTCCATGCGTGAGGCTGGGGCCCAGACCGGGGGCCCGCCGCCCATGACCGCCCGGGAGCGCTCGCGTTTCTCCAACGCACTCGACAGCATTGTCCAGCGGGCCCTGCGCACCGCCCGTTAGCGGATCTCGAGCAGCGAAAGTCGATCCCGCCCATCGCCTTCGGCTCGGGCCCCCCCGGGGGGGGGGGGGG
>DUCH01000057.1:0-661 GCA_012959865.1 Myxococcales bacterium
AAGCGGGTGAGATCGTTCAGGGTTTCGCTGTGGCGGTGCGGGCCGGGCTCAGCAAAGCGCAATTCGACGAGACCATAGGAATTCACCCCACTCTCGCCGAGGAGTTCGTCACCCTGCGAGAGCCCGTTCCGGAACCTTGAGGCCGCAGTCGGCGCGTGCTTGCGAATCCGCGGTGGGAGCCCGAAGTTGTGGGTTCTTCCGGGTTCGGTGAAGGCGAGACCTATGCACAGAAAACCGTTGCTCGAAATTTTGGAGCGATATGGGGTCGCGCATCCCGAGGAGTCGGCGTGTGTGGACCAGGTGAGGGCCCTGGTGGAGAATCACCCGGGTTGTTTCGAGCGCAGTTGCTTGCCCGGCCACGTGACGGCTTCGGCATGGATTCTGTCCCCCGATCGAAACCGAGTTCTCTTGACCCGCCACCGCAAGTTGAACCGCTGGCTCCAACTCGGCGGACACGCCGACGGCGACGCCAGCGTGCTCCGCGTGGCGCTCCGCGAAGCGCGAGAGGAGTCGGGGCTGAGGGATTTTGGCGTGATCTGCCCCGTTGGCAGTCCCGACGGCCTGGACTCCATCCTTCCCCTGGATATCGATGTGCACAAAATTCCGGCTCGGGGCGATGAACCCGAGCACGCGCACCACGACATTCGTTATCTGTTGGTCT
>DUCH01000057.1:745-7410 GCA_012959865.1 Myxococcales bacterium
CCCGACGCCAGCCTGCGGCGGCTCTGTGACAAGGCGCTCGCTCTTTGCCGGGCGAAGAGCCGACCGAGCAGCGATATCCCTGGGTGCGCGTAGCCGCGCTCGCTAGCCGCAGGCCTCGGCCACCGGGGCGTTGACCCCGCCGGGGCTGGGGCCGCTATGGTCTGTCCATGCCCGACCTGGTTCAGGACCTGCTGGCCTTCATCGATCGCTCCCCCACGCCCTATCACGCGGTTGCCGAGAGCGCCGTTCGCTTGGAGGCGGCGGGGTTTAGCCGTCTCGGCGAGGGCGAACTCTGGGATCATGGGCCGGGTGCATGCCGCTACGTGGTGCGAAGCGACGGCAGTTTGGCGGCTTTCCAACTGGGCACTGTCTCCCCCGCTGAGGGAGGGTTTCGCATTCTTGGTGCGCACACCGATTCGCCGAATCTGCGTCTGAAACCCGCGCCGGATGTCTCTGCCCACGGCTATCGCCAACTCGCGGTTGAACCCTACGGGGGCGTACTTCTGCATACGTGGCTCGATCGGGACTTGTCCTTGGCGGGCCGGGTGAGTGTGGCCCAGGACGGCCGGGTGCGGACGGTTCTGATCGATTTTGCCCGGCCGATGCTTCGGATTCCCAATCTGGCCATTCATCTGTTTCGCGAAATCCGGGAAGAGGGCCTGAAGATCAATCCCCAGCAGCACACGGTTCCTGTCATTGGCCTTGAGGACACCCCGCCGATCCGTGAGTTATTGGCCACCGAGCTTCGCGCCCAGGGTTTTGCCCTGGCGAGCCCCGACCAGGTGCTCTCATTCGATCTGATGCTCTACGACACGCAGCCCTCGGGGGTAATTGGCTCTCGGGGCGAGTTCCTCAGCGCGCCGCGGCTGGACAATCTTGCCTCGACCCACGCGATTCTGACGGCCCTCCAGCGCGCTTGCGCCAGGGCGCCGGCCGCGTTTACCCGGGTGGGGATCTTTTACGACCACGAAGAGGTGGGAAGCCGGAGCGCTGGCGGTGCTGCCGGGACTTTTCTGCCCGATACCCTCGACCGCATCGTCTCGGGCTACAAGGGGGGTGAGCCCCAGGGTCTTTCGCGAGCCCTGGCGGCGTCGCAGATGATTTCCGTCGACATGGCCCATGCGATTCATCCCAACTATTCCGATAAGCACGAACCGGGCCATCAGCCCGTGGTGGGTCGCGGCCCGGTGGTCAAGATCAATGCCAATCACGCCTATGCGACGGACGCGGAAACCGCCGGACATTTCGAGGCACTCTGCCGGAGCGTGGATGTAAAGGTCCAGCATTTCGTGACCCGCAGCGATCAGGCCTGCGGCTCGACGATTGGTCCCATCTCCGCGGCGCGAGTAGGCATTCGCACGGCGGACGTCGGCAATCCCATGCTGGCCATGCATTCTTGTCGCGAGATGGCGGGTACCGAGGACGTGGCGCCCATGGTGGATGTTCTCACCGCCTACCTGATGGGGGGCTGAACTTCCAGAGAGGGGCGTTCAGCCCGAGAGCACCGCTCGGCCGATCACCTTGAGTTCAAGGATGGGTTTCACTCCCTCAAATATGGGCAGAACCGCGGCATCCACCACGTAGCGGCTGATGGGATATTCCTCGGCGTAGCCCCAACCCCCGTGCATCAATTGACCCTGCTGGGTGACTTCGACGGCCACGTCGCAGGCTAGAAGCTTGGCCTGGGCGGCTAGGGGGGCCGCTGCCCGCTCGTCTTCGTCGAAGGCACGTGCCGCCGCGTAGGTGATCGCCCGGGCCCCGGCGAGCTTGATCTGCATCCGCCCGAGGGTGTATTGCGTGAGTTGGAATTCCGAAATCGCCTGGCCGAACTGATCGCGACCGACCACGTACTTCGCGGTTTCTTCCAGCGCCCCCTGGGCGAGTCCGCAGGCCCGGCCACCGGTTTGGAGACGCCCCGCCGCAAAGCCAGCCATCTGGAGTCGGAAACCCTTGCCTTCGGCGGCGTCGCCTCCGACGAGATTCTCGGCGGCTACGAAATAGTCTTCGAATTGGAGAGTGAAGGAGTGCATTCCCCGGTAGCCGGGGGTGGCGTCGGCCTTGCCCGACATTTTGCCGCCGCCGGGCTGAAGGCACTCGAAATCGTGCCCGGTGAACGAATCCTTGGGGACGATGAAGAGGGAGAGTCCCTTGGCCCCCTTGCTGGGATCGGGATCGGTTCGGGCGAGCAGTGCCAGCACGTTGGCCCGTCCTGCGAAAGTGCACCAAGCCTTGGGGCCATTGATCACCCAGCCGTCGACCCCGTCGACGGCTTTGCGATCGGCCCGGCACTTGACTCCGGCGACATTGCTGCCGATATCGGGTTCGGTGACCGAAATGCCCACCATGATCTCCCCGGAGGCGAGTTTGGGGAGCCAGTGGCTCTTCTGCTCGGAAGTTCCGCCCCCGAGCAGAGCCTTGGCAAGAATTTCCGGGCGTGTGATGAGCGAGCCGGCGGCGGCCAGGGAGGCCCGGGACAGTTCCTCGGTGGTGAGGATCATCGCGAGATTACCCATTTCAACCCCGCCGTATTCCTCGGGGACCGAGAGGCCAAAGAAGCCGAGTTCCGCCATATTGCGGATGAATTCTTCGGGTACCAGGGCATCCGCTCGGTGAATGTGTTCGGCGTGCGGGAGGATCTCGTTCGCGGCGAACTCCCTCACCTGCTCGCGTACTTGCTCGTGCATCTCGTCGAGCGGGTAGTCGTTCGCACCTCGAGTCGAAACGATGTGCTCGCCGATCTCGCGGGCCAGGGCCTCGCTATTGGCCCGTCGCAGGAGCGTCCGAATTTCGCCCGGGAAGGCGGCCTCCACCGCGTCATCGCCGATCCCGAGTTCATCGGCCGAATCGGAAAGGCGGCCCCTCAATCCGGCGACCAGGTTTCCTACGGCGCCCACTGCGGTCAGTTCGAGGATTGGATTGCTGCGTCCTTCGCTCTGAGTTCCTTCGGTTGCAATGATGATTTCATGGGCCGCGACGGCCTCGGTGGTCGCGTAGGCGATGCGCTCGGTGGCCACTTGGTGGTCATCGATGAGCTTGCCCGCTTCGGTGAGGGTCTTCCCTGCAGCGATCGCGCGCTCAAGCAGGCTCGTGGCCGCCTCGAGCAGGATCCGAGCGTCTTCCAAGGTGGGATGCGAGGGGGTCTTCATCGTACTGAATCCTTCCAATTTCCAGATCGGTTGCCCCGAGGCTCTGTGGCGGCGGTGAAGCCGTCAGTGCCGGGAGGGCGTTTGGGGAGGGCGTTTGAGGGGAATGCGTCGGGAGGGGCCTGTCGAAGGACCGGCGTTCGATTCCGCACCGTCGCTGTTCGGACCCTGGGCTTTCTCTGGCGCACCTCGATCACGGCAAAGACCGGATTCGAATCGAACGCCCGGGGCCGAGGGAGCGCGCGGAGATTTGCCGGGCCCGAATAGTAGCGCAGGCCACCCCGTGGCGGCCTATGAAAGGGTTTGCGTTTTTCGCGGAGCGAGGGGAGCCCGGGTGGAATCAGGCAGGGGGTCGGTCCATCAGTCTCCACTCTCGAAAAATTCGGCCACCTGCTCCACCAAGGCCGGGTTGCCGAAAATCAGGTCGAGCTTGTCCCGGGCACCGCGAAGTGTCAGGCATGCTCCCCCGGCCTCGACGGCGAGGATCTGTGTGGCGGCGGCATCCCAGGGATTTAGGTCGCAGTCCACCATCACGTCGAGAGCCCCCGATAGAACCATCGCGTGCCCAAAGGCATCGGTGTAGGTCCGAGTCAGGGGAAAGGCGTCTAGCAGGTTCTCGAGGGCGGCCAGACGCCCGGCCCATTCGAAACAGATCCGATCGCCAGTGCCCGCCAGGCAGTGAGTTCTGTCGGTGCGGTCCGAGACCCGCACGGGTCGGCCGTTGCGCCGACAGCCCCCCCCCTTCCATCCCACGTAGCGCTCGTCGAGGGCGGGGAGGTCGATAATCCCCAGCACCGGCTCGTCGTCCTCGAGCAGAGCAATGAGGGTGCCGAAGAGCGGAATTCCTCGCGAGAAGGCGATGGTCCCATCAATCGGGTCGACAATCCAGCGGGGGCCCTCCCGCCCGCTCTCAAGCTCCCCGTATTCCTCACCCAGCAAGCCGAAATCTGGATAGGCGGCCTCCAGGACGGCGCGGATCGTGCGCTCGGCGGCTCGGTCGGCTTCTGTGACGGGAGATCCGTCCGCTTTGAACTCGACGCTCACATCGCGAAAGCGAGGCATGATCTCCTGGCGAGCGAGGTCGCAAGCGTGGCTGGCCACCCGCGCGGCACTTTCGAGATCCAAGCCCGTCATGGGGGCGAAGCATACCGTTCACAGAGGCCATTGGGAGCCGGTCGCCGGTTCAGTGATGTCTCCGAAGCGGGGCAGAATCGCCCGAGACCGTTCACGGGACTATGGTCTACCCGGTGAAGGCCCAAGATTCCCGGATTGTCCCGACCGAAATCAGCCAGACCGGACCCCGAGTTCTCAGTATCCACTGGGGAGACGGCGTTGAGAGCATCTTCGAGGTGCGGGCTTTGCGTCTCGCCTGCGCGTGTGCGCTGTGTGTTGACGAGTGGACGGGCGAATACAAGCTCGACCCCTCGAAGGTCCCCGAGGATGTCCACCCGACGCGGGTGAACTCCGTGGGTCGCTACGCGATCGGGATCGACTGGAGCGACGGGCACGACAGCGGGATCTACCCCTTCGAGCGCTTGCGTGAGCTTGCCGACCGAGATGCGGAAAGGTTGGGCTAGGCTCCGGCGCCATGACGAATACAGGGAGCGACACGATTGCAATTTTGGGTGGGACGGGCGATCAGGGTCTGGGGCTGGCCCTGCGTTTCGCCAAAGCCGGGCGACGGGTGGTGATTGGCTCGCGCAAGGCCGATCGGGCCGTCGCCGCCGCCGAAGAAGTCCGGCAAGCGGTGTCAGAAGCCGATGTGAGCGGGCACGAGAACAGTGAAGCCACACTCCGGGCACCCATCGTCATTATCTCGGTTCCTTTTGAACATACGGCGTCTACCGTGAAGGGGATCAAGGACGTTTTGACCGAGGGTCAGATTCTGGTTTCCATGGCGGTCCCCTTGGCGACGGCGGTGGGCGACGGCGCGGTCCGTACAGTGGGGATCTGGCAGGGTTCTGTCGCGGAGCTCGTGCAATCGCTCGTTCCAACCGGCGTAGAGGTCGTTTCCGCGTTTCAGAATGTGTCCGCGCACCGACTGCGAGAACTGGACCAGCCCGTTGAGTGCGATGTTGTGGTCTCGGGAACGAAAGCCCCGCGCGCTCGAATCATGGAACTCTGCCGATTGATCCCCGGCTTGAGAGGGGTTGACGGCGGTCCGCTGGGGAACGCACGGATCGTCGAGGAGATGACAGCGCTCCTGATCGGAATGAATATTCGCTACAAGCTGCCGGCCGGGCTGGGTATTCGCTTTACGGGGCTACCCGACTGATATTTGCACTCAGAACTCAATTCCCTACGGGGATCGATGACCCACGAGTGATTGTGGTTGATCCTGGCTTGAACCCCAATATTTTGTGGATTTGCGCTTGACGGCCCGAGCCTCCCGAAGCATTCTCAGTCGACGGGGATGTGATGTTCCCCCTGTAGCCTGGGGGGGTCGCAACTTGGCGGTTGCGAGGGGGAGCGCGAGCTTCAAGTGGGGGTTGCCTCGCTGAAGCTCGGGGGCGCCGGGGGTACCGGCGCCCCCCTCATCTGCGTTTTTCCCAAGCGAGATGCACGGTTCCGGACTGCACCGCCCAACCGCGGCCCTTCTCCTTCGCTCTCGCTCCTTGCTTTCTGGCATTGCGCGCCACTGTGGCGCAATCGGAGGACCCAACGGAGGGGTGAGCTTGCCGGATATGGCCGTGTCGTGGGTCCGGTCTCGGGGGCGACAGGCTGAGACGACGAGGGATGGGACCGAATGAGAGAGTGGGCCCGAATGAGTGAGTGGGTGAAAGGATCCGAATGGATGAAAGGGATCGAGTTGGTGAATAGCCCCGAGCGATTGCGACCAAGTTGGTCGACGCAGACCACGCCGATACCACGCCGATACCGCGCCGATCGAGCGCCCACAGCGACCGGAAGGCTTTCGGCACTCAAGGACTTTACGCACGGACTTCGGAACTGCGAAGGATTCCGCGAGAATCATCGGCTTGAAATATTCGAGCTGGAAGAGCGACGGCACGCGCATTCATTGGGACGCTCAGAGGAGAACGAGTTGGGCCACGGAAATTCACGGGGGGAGGGAACCAAACGGCGTGTTGGCGGCGGCGCATTTCGACGCTTCGTATTGCGACTCGCAATTGGACATTCCGAGCGTTGGATTCGCAGGAGCCGCAACAGAAGTGACCGGGTCGAGACGAGTAAATTCAGTTCGATGCCATAATGACTAGCGGGCGAGGGGGAAGGGTCGATAGGATTGGGCCTGTGCCAGCACCTGAGATCATCATGAAAGCCAATCGCTGAACATGAAAGTAACTTGCTAAAAACGGACAGCCCAGGAACTGGGTTGCCACCCGATAAACCACCAACAGGGAGTTCGAGACACGATACGCATTTCGCGGTTGGGATCATAAAAAGGGATCTCCTAGCGAACCGAGGACCAAACATCCGATCACGAACCGCCGAAGAGGCGGCCATCGCAGCTCCCGCCGTGAAAGTCGAGGTGGAAGCCGAAGTCGAGGTGGAGGTCAGCTC
>DUCH01000058.1:0-1000 GCA_012959865.1 Myxococcales bacterium
GTGAGGGAAATCGACAGGGTCTGGGGGAGATTCCAAAAACCTCGCCCCGAGATCCAAAAGCCCGGTGCGTCGAGTTCGAAGCCTCCTGTGGCGCTCTCGCGCACGGGATCATAGAGTCGGTGGAGTTCGGGAAAAGAGAAAGCCCCCCAAACCAGTGTGCCCAGGGCGAGCATGAACCGGGCTGCGCCTGGGATTCGCGTCCCCGCGAAGAGGCCCAGCGCCCCCCAGGCGACCAGCAGAGTCGCTGCGATCCAGAGGATGCTCGAGGCTTGGTAAAGGCTGACCCCCGGCAACTGTGAAAAGCCGGAGATCAAGATAAGGTGCCCTGTGTGGGAGAGGGACCAGTACTCGTGATCCGGAGCGCCCCAGAGGTTCTGCATGGGGAGCCCACCGTCGCGCACGAGCCCGGCCATTTGGACATGGGCGCCCAGGTCGCGCTGGAGATCCGAAAAAACCAGGCGCGGGACGTCCTGGGTCACCGGAAGTTCCGTGGCGGCGTGGTGCCAAAGCCCGAGGCAAAAGGCAAAAAGCGTGACCAAGGTCACCGCTACGGGATGGGAAAGCGCCAAGGTGAAACCTCTGCGGGGGTTGCCCTTACGGACTTTCCACGCCAGCGCGATCCCAAGTAGGCAGGCCAGAATAAGAATCGCATTCCCCGGCCAAAAGTTGCGAAAAACAAAGAGCGAAAAGGTCCATGCCGTTACGGCGGAGGCTAGGCCCCCCGCCATGGCGACAGGAAGCAGCGATATCCAGTCGCCGAACGGACCGCCGCCGAACTTCTCGTCCTCGGCGGGGGATACCCGGCCCTCTCCTTTCGGCTGGCTTTCTCCCTTCAGAGTCAAGGGCAGCCAGAGCCCGACTCCGCAGAGAAAAAGCGCGCCCAACAAGGCCCACAGAGCGAGGCCAGCCACCGCTGATCCGCCGGCGAAGAGGAGTTCAAAGTAGGTTTCGTAGCGTTCCATCGCGATGTAGGCTTGGTTTCTCTTTGCTAGGCTCGCGT
>DUCH01000058.1:1090-24032 GCA_012959865.1 Myxococcales bacterium
TCGCCCGTAAGGTATCCAGTATGGACGCAGCACACGACCCAAGAGCCCTGAGCGTCGTCGTGCCGGTCTACAATAGCGACGAGTCTCTGCCGAAGCTGATCGCCCGGCTCGAGCCGGTACTGGCCGATGCCAGCGACTGCTACGAAATCATCCTGGTCGATGATTGCAGTCAGGGCAATTCCTGGCAGACGATTGAGGGGTTGGCGACTGCCCACACTGGGGTCCGCGGAATTCGGCTTATGCGCAACTACGGCCAGCACAACGCGCTTCTCTGTGGCATTCGAGAGGCCCGCTACCCGATTATCATCACCCTGGACGACGACCTTCAGAATCCGCCCGAGGAAATTCCGAAGCTTCTTGCGGAACTCGACCGGGGGCACGACGTGGTCTACGGAACCCCGCTCAAGGAACGCCATGGACTCTGGCGCGATATGGCGTCCCGGATCACGAAAATCGCCCTGAGCGGGGGCATGGGGGCGGAGACGGCTCGAAAAGTGAGCGCGTTTCGGGCTTTTCGGTCTCAGGTGCGCGACGCATTCGCGAACTATCCGGGCCCCTTTGTGTCGATCGATGTGCTTCTGACCTGGGGCACTCACCGGTTCTCTTCAGTGACGGTTCGCCATGATGTGCGCCGGGATGGTCCCTCCAATTACACCGTTCGCCGGTTGGTCGTCCATGCGTTGAACATGATGACGGGATTCAGCGTCGTCCCGCTTCAGATTGCCAGCTTGGTGGGCTTCGCATTCACCTTGGTTGGAATTTTTATTCTGGTCTTCGTTCTTGGTCGCTATCTGTTGGAGGGGACCAGCGTACCTGGCTTTCCCTTTCTGGCCTCTATCGTGGCAATTTTTTCCGGAGCGCAACTCTTTGCCTTGGGAATTATCGGTGAGTATCTGGCGAGGATGCACTTTCGCAGCATGGAGCAGCCTGCGTATTTCGTTCGGTCCACAACGTCTTCTTCGGGTTCTCCTGCTCAACCGAATACTTCTTCGCTCCCGCCCGCGCCGAAGGATAAAGGCCCGGCCGCCGAATGAGGGGTGAACCGCAGCTTTCCTTTCTCGAATGGGACTCAGAGTTTTTTGGTCACCGCATCGCCCGAGTGGAGAGCAGCGCGTTTGAAGAGCGATCGGCCGAGGACATTCTCCGCCAAGCCCGGAGCGAGTCCATCGAATGTCTTTATCTCCTCGTCGATGCGGCCAGTTCGGAGAGTGTCCGTGCAGCGGAGAGGCTTGGCTTTAGCCTGGTGGACGTTCGGGTCACCCGAGATTGCACCACGCACCGCGAAAATCCGGGCGGGCTGCCCGAGATGATCGATCTGTGTCGCGAGGAGGATATCGCCAACCTTGTCGACATAGCGCGGGAGAGTCATCGGGATAGCCGTTTCTACCATGACCCACGCTTCTCCGATGAACGCTGTGATGATCTCTACGCCACCTGGATCGAGAACGCGTGTCGGGGCGCGGCCGCCGGCGTGGTCGTTCTTCGGGATGAGGGGCGTGCAGTTGGCTATATCACGTGCGAAATTCCCCAAGCGGATCTGGGTGTCCTGGGGCTCGTGGCTATCGCGGATGAGAAGAGGGGAATGGGATATGGAGCCCGCCTCTTCAATGGCGCTATGGGATGGCTGGCGGGCCAGGGATGTTCTCGGATTCGGGCCGTGACCCAGGCTAGGAATATCGCCGCAACGCGCGTCTACGAGGCAAACGGCTTTAGAACTGTGTCCGTGGAAAACTCCTACCACCTCTGGCTGGATGGGGTGGATGGGGTGGATGGGGTGGATGGGCTGGACGGGCGGGGCGTTCAATGAGCGCCTACCGGATCCCCTTCAACCGTCCCTCCGTGGTGGGCGAAGAACTGAACTACGTCCGAGGGGCCATTGAAGGCGGTCATTCGGCCGGGGATGGCCCGCTGACTCATCGTTGCTCGGAGATTCTTTCCGATTGGGTGGGCGGGGGCAGGGTGCTTTTGACGACATCCTGCACCCACGCCCTGGAGATGTGTGCGCTGCTCCTGGGTATCGAGGAGGGGGACGAAGTGATTGTCCCCGCATTCGCTTTTGTGACCACCGCGGGCGCATTTGCCCTGCACGGTGCGAAACCGGTCTTTGTCGATGTCCGACCGGATACGCTGAACCTGGACGAGAATCAAATCCGCGAAAAAATTACCGACCGAACCAAGGCGATCATTGTCCTTCATTATGCAGGGGTCGCCTGTGAAATGGATGCCATCGAGGCGATCTCGCTGGAAACTGGCGTGCCCATCGTCGAAGACAACGCCCACGGTCTTCTCGGTTCATACCGCGAGAAACCCCTTGGCAGTTTCGGCTGCCTGGCCACCCAGAGCTTTCATGAAACAAAAAATTTCATCTGCGGCGAGGGGGGTGCGCTGGTTGTCAACGATTCGGCGTGGGTCGAGCGTGCCGAAATTCTACGCGAGAAGGGTACGAATCGGAGCCGCTTCTTGAGGGGGCAGGTGGACAAGTATACTTGGGTCGACGTCGGCTCCAGTTACCTTCCCTCGGATATCCTGGCCGCCTTTCTTCTTGCCCAACTGGAAACCCGGGAATCGATCCAGCGACGGAGGAGCGAGATTTGGCAGCGCTACGACACGGAACTCGCCCTCTGGGCTGGGGCACAGGGAGTCGGGATGCCTCGGATCCCAGAGGAGTGTGTTCACCCCGCTCACCTTTTTCACATGCTGCTGCCCTCTGAGGCGTCGCGAACACGGCTGATTGCCCATCTCGCCCAGCGGGGGATTCTTGCCGTCTTCCATTACCAGTCTCTCCACGTCTCCGAGATGGGGCGGAAATTCGGTGGTTTCGAGGGGCAATGTCCAGTGACCGAGGCTGTGAGCGATCAACTCGTGCGTTTGCCCCTGTACTTCGGCTTAACGAACGCCGAGCAGTCTGATGTCATCGAAGCCGTGCTCGCATTCAGCACGGACTGAAGTACTGCCCAGAAGCACTACCAGAAGCACGACCAGAAGCACTACCAGAAGCACTACCAGAAGCACGACCAGAAGCACTACCAGAAGCACTACCACTCACCGGGGACCGACTTGAGTTTGACGAAAACGAAATCGGATCCCGATCGCGGTAAGAGCGTCCTCCTGGGGGCTAAATGGCGAGCAGGCGCTGTCTGGTTTTTACTTGCGCTTGCGGTGATGATGATTCCCGGACTGGTGAGCCTGTGGTTGGTCGCGGGATACCTCGGGAGTGATCCCTTCGCCTACGCACCACAATGGTCCGATGAAATTTTCCATTGGCATCAGGTTGCAACTTTTCGACTCGCAGGATTCCAGGGCGGCTACTACACCGTCAATGAACAACCCGCACCGTTTGCCATGAGCCATTTTTACACTCACGGTCCCGTGTACCCCATGCTCTTTGGAACCCTCGGTCGTTTGGCTGGGTGGGGACTCACCTCGGCACCGATTATGGGCGCGCTCCTCACCAGCCTTGCCCTCGGCATCTTCGTATTTTTGACCCGACCGGATTGGAAGCAACTTCTTCTCCTGGGCCTGATGATGTTGACGTTTTGGCCCATGCATCTCTACATGGCCACGGATATGCGGCTGACTTTTTTTGTCGCGATTGCGATTGTTCTCGCTGGCTGCTTCTACCGAACGATCACCGATCCCCGGGGTGCTTCGCCCCTCTTTCTCACCGCGTTTGGCTTGCTGCTTGTCGCCGCCACGGTTTCGAAACTCACGTGGTCTTTTCTTTTCTTCCCCTATTTTCTGCATATCCGTCAGAGGCTTCGTCTGACGGTGATTCAGTCTTGTGTCGTCTCTGGGGCTCTGATTCTTCTTGGCTTTGGAATTCACAGCCAGTTGGCCGCTCCCTATCCCAATTTCGCGAGCGAGTTGTTGCAGGCATTCAGTTTTTCGTTCATGCAGGGAGCGGTGCTGCTTCTTGATCACGCAGCCACGGGGTTCGGCGACTTCCTTGATCGTTTACAGAGCCCTCTCTGGCTGATGCTGCGCATTCAAATGCTGGTGACGATTGTCTGGGCGGGATTCTTGATCCGGGGGAAAGCAGACGGACAAGAGAATGTTCGAGAAGGTTGGGTCTTGATGGCTAATTCTGGCCTGATCATCGTGTTGGCGATTCTTCTCTACGACATCTTCGGCTGGAGAGATTTTCGACTTTTTGCCCCCCCCCTGCTGCTGGCGAGCCTGATATTTGTTGCCCGTCGGCGATTCGCCACGGTCGCGCTTCTGCTCGCAGGGAACCTGCTGGTTGGCCCCGCTTTTTTCGAAGCGTATGGGGAGAGGTTTTCACATCGGCGGTATTCTGGGGGCCAAGCGAAGGTCGAAGCCTTTGCCAACGAAATTTCGTCGGTGGTTCAATACGACACGGCGGGGGAGGGCTGGGAGAACACGATTCTCCTCCCGAAGAATTTCTTGTTTAATCCGATCCTTGCTGGCATCCCGCCCGGGATTGGAATTTCATGGTTCGAGGCATCGGCGCGATTGGGCAGGGTCAAGTCTCGATACCTCCTGCTGGATTCAGAGGGTCGTTTGCAGTTGGGGAGCCAACCCGGTTTGAAATACATCAAGGAGACTGCGCTGGGGGGTCTTTACGTCAATCGCCACATCGGGGCAGGCAGTGAGTGAGAACCGAGGTCTGCGGTCTATTTCGGGCAGAACTCGGGCAGGGCTCAGGCAGGAATATTCATTGGACCCGGTCATTTCCGGCCAACAATGCAAGAAGACTGCTGTAGTCGTCTGTCCAGAGAGGGACATGTTCGTAACTGGAGCGGTTCGGAACGCCGAAAGTGAGATGACCGCTGTTCAGCCCGAGTCGCTTGGACCGGAGGGCCACGAACTGCCCAAGAGACCTCAGCCGAGCCTTGTCGCGACTGAGGAAAATCCATTTCGCCGGTGTGCCTAGCCGAATGATTCCACCGTGCATGTTGCTGATCGTCGCCAACTCAACGTTCATGTCGATGCCGATTCGGAAAACTATGGGGCGAAGGTCAAAAAAACGATTGGAGACATGGACCGCGAGGAGCCCATTCATCTTCATGTGCTTGAAGTAGAGGTCGAACACCTCCCGGGTTATCAAATGGACAGGAATTGAATCGCTGCTGAACGCGTCAACGATCAGAACGTCAAAATCCTTTCCACCGCTTTCGTCCATCTCTTGCTGAAGTGACAGTCGGGCGTCGCCTCTAACCAGTTCAATAGAGGCGTGGCTGTCCTGTAGGAAGCTGAAGAACCGTTCGTCCCTGGCTATTCGAATCACTGAGGGGTCGATTTCATAAAATCGAAACCGATCGCCCGGCTGCGCATACGCGGCCAACGTGCCCACGCCCAGCCCAATTATTCCGACATTGAGAGAGGTGTGAGGCGCACGTTGGGTCAAAGCAACGCCAATCCCGGTTCCTAATCCGAAATAGGCTGTCGGGTGCCGGCGTTTTTCGTCTTCAAGGGCTTGGACGCCATGGGTGGTTGTTCCATGCACAAGGCTGCGCCACCGATGTGCGGGGTTCGTGGGCTCGTTCTCCGTCACCCGGAGCACTCCGAAAAAGCTTCGCTCCTGGTACTTGTAGAACGAAGGGTCCCCGATTGCCTGGGAACCCGTGTAAACAAGAAGTACGGCTGCTGCTGCTGCTGTTGTTGTGAAGCGCCAGCGAACGCCCCCAATGTAGAGCCAACTTTCGCTGTCTCGGCCAAGAATCCACACCATCAGGATCAGGGCCAGGCCCAGACCCACGGCGAGTTCGTGGTATTCAGTGAATATTCGAGGGGCCAAAAGGCCTACGAAGAGTCCTCCGAGGGCGCCTCCGCCGGAGACGGCCAAGTAAAAAAAGGTCAGCCTTCGGGCGGGGGGGCGAAGGCGATAGAGTTCCCCATGCATAAGCATGCAAAGCGAGAAGAGGATGAAAGAGAAAAAGAGAATCTGCGCTGGGAGTGACCCGAAAAGAGGCCCGCCTGTCTGGGCCGAAGGGAGGAAGCCCGCAACACCGTATCGGATGAGTAATCCGGTTGCGGCTACGCCGATCCAAAGGGGCCGACTGTAAAAACGCTCTGATCCGAAGCACAGGATGAAGCTGACCAAGTAGAGCCCCAGCGGTAAAATCCACAGGAAGGGGATGCTCGCCACATCGAGGCAGAGCTTGTTGGTCACCGCCATCAAGAGAATCACGGCACAACTCGACAGCAGTAGCCACAAGCAGAACTGAGTCCATCCAATCGGCACCGTTTCTTCGTCGCTCCTGTCCTGTCCCTTGTCCAAGCCCTTGTCCTGGCCCTTGTCAAAGCCCCTGTCATCGCCGGACGCTTCTGACATTTTGCTCGGTCGCATTGCCATCGCGCCGCAGGCGAGAATGATCATGCCCGCCGCCACGAAGCCGACCGACCAGAGTCGCCCACCGGTCGCCAGGGGCAAAAGAGGTTCGATTAGGCTGGGGAAGGCGAGCAGGGCGGCAAGGGAACCGATATTGGAAACAGCGTAGAGGGCGTAAGGCGAGCGATTGGGATGCCGCCGGGCAAACCAGGCTTGTACCAGGGGCCCGGTGGCTGCTAGGGCGATAAAAGGCAGAGCGACATTGGCGAAAAGCAGCGCCAAGATCGAATAGCTGGGGTCATCCAGAGGGCCGGGCTTCCAGCCATCGCCGGGAAGCACGGGAAGCAGCGCGAATGAAGCTGCGAAGACGAGCGCGTGGATACCCAGCTGAACGGTCGGTCGAGCGAACCGCACCAGCGCGTGGGCGTAGGCGTACCCCATGAAAAGGGTGGACTGGTAGAACATGAGACAGAGCATCCAGACGCCCGGTCCCCCGCCGAACCAGGGGAGAATACGCTTGGCCACCATAGGCTGGACGAGGAAAATCAGGAAAGCCCCGCAAAATATTGCAACGGAAAAGAGAAGCACGTCAAGTGGGCTTCTCCATGGGCTTGTGGATGAGCTTGTCGATGAGCTTGTCGATGTGCTTGTGGATGGGCTTTTAGACGACGGATTCCCTGTGGACGCATCGAGCATAGGTTTTCTTCTCGATTCTGCAGTTTTACGAAGCGGATTCCGCGTGTACTATACCCGGATATGCCTACCCACAGACTAAAGCTTTGGCTACTTGTTGCCGCCGCGGGCGGTTCGGTGATGCTCGTTGTGTGGACTGTTTCTGATCGATGGAGGGTTGCCCCGTCTCCCGATTCAAAGCCGTTTCCTAGCTCCCAGGCTGAGCCACAGCCTGGCTCGGAGATAGCGGGTTCCGTGGCGGAGCCGGGCGACAAGCAAGCCGAGGCGGCCGCGGCTTCGGGCCCAGACGCCGCTCTCCCGGCGGACTTTGCCGGAAAGGTTTCCTACTCCAAGATAAAGGATGAGCGTCGACGACGGAGGCAGCATCCGGACGTCACGGCAAATTCTCCAGAGGACCGAATCAAAGCGCTTTCCCGCCTCGCCGAACTCGGTTACAAGCCCTGGGAGGCGGAAGAACTGCGTACTCTCTGGGACGGCGAAATGGACGTAATGGATCGGGAACTGGAGCGTCTCCGCATGTTGGACCCCGGTCGCAGCCTGTCCATGGATCGGCGCCTTTTGGAACGAGCCGCTTACACGAATCTCAGGGAGGGGCTCGACGCGAGTGACTACGTGGCGGTTCGTTACTCGGCCGAGAAAACGACCCGCATCGAGGTTTACCGTGTCACGTCGGGAACTCTTGAGGAAGAGCTTGGTCTTTGGCCCGGGGACCAGTTGGATTCATACGAGGGAGAGCGGCTCTTCGATCTCAATCAATTCAGGGCACTGACTGAGGCCGAGATCGATCCCGACCGCCCTGTGGTACTGGGATTCCTTCGAAACGGCAGCGAGTTCTTCTTGGAGATCCCTGGCGGCAATGTTCAAGTTCCACTTCTGGGCGTAGTTGCCCCCCCCTGAAAGCTTGGGCTCAGGAAGGAGGGGATCAAGAAGATGAGGCTCAAGGAGATGGGAAGGCCGGCTAGCTAGGCGGACGAAGTAAGAAGTCCAAGAGACGGCAAAAGCAAGGGAAGGCAAAGGGAAGGCAAAGGGCAGGCAATGAAGGGCAGGTAATTGCAGGCAATAAAGAGACCGGTAATGAAAGACCGGCCATAAAAGGCAGACAATTAAAAGACAGACAATTAAAAGGGGCAGCAGGCGTTTCCGCCTACTGCCCCTTTAATGTTTCAGCCTTGCTGCTTCAGGCTACTTGCGTCGAATTCGATGGAGTCCAAACAGCGCGATGGTTCCGAAACCCAGTGCGAGCATGCTCGCGGGCTCGGGGACCGGTGCCGGCTGGAAGGCGAACGTGTTGTTGCCTATACCACCAAATCCCAGGTCGGGAACGAAAACGCCAAGTCCGAAAGGTCCGATCATTCGGATCGTGGCGGAGAACGGTGCGACTAGGGAAAGTTTCCGAGTCGTTCCATCGGGACCCGTTCCCGAAGCGCCTGTCAGGTCGAAGCCCGTAGTGCCTCGGACCGTCAAGTAGTCACCGACCGAGTCCGTATGGAGCACTGTGCCCGTGGTCAGCTGCTGAAGGGCGATCCGAATCTGGGCCGGGGTATTCAAGCAGGGACCGGGATTGGCGCCCGGAGCACATCCAACGCCACCCCCAGCTCCTGGCAGGCCGCCCGCGCCCGTGTTGCCACCACCAGCGGTCCGAATGTAGCCCTGCTGGGCAACGGTACTCCCGCCCGGGGTGCGGAAGGCGAAGAAGTTCGTGTACGTGGTCTGCATGCCGGTCGGAATCCGTTGGGGGTCCAACGAAGTTCTGTGCGTGCCCGTATCGCCGCCCGCCTTGTTCGGGCCGGTGGGCAAGTAGCCCTGGAGATACGCAGCCTTCCCGAAGGTCTTCAGGGGGGCAGCCATGGCGGTGGGCGTGAGCGTGGCCGTGTTGATGCCAAGGGCAACACCATTGCCGAGGCCCCGGTTAAGGGAGCTTACGAACGAGCTGTAGATTACCGGCCCCGTTGTTACCACGGCGACGCCGCCACCGAAGTTCCTGGGACCCTTGGTGATCTGCTGTCGACCCAGACCGGTGAAGAAAGGGATCGGGATGTTGATGCTTCCGGGGACGCCAAGTCCACCGAAATCCATGCCCTGGTTCTGGCCTACGGTGCCTGCTGCCCCGGGCCAATCGCCACCCGCGAACTGATTCCGAGTTCGGAATCGAGGGTTCTGGAATGCAGGCAGAAGGATCTGGCAGGTTGCGCGAGCCCGGCCAAAGGCGCCGCCATTACCAACGTTGGCTACGCCAGCGATGTTGCCACCCGTGGCGGATGCCAACACCTGCTTGGCGGGCCACATTACGGTTCCGTGGGTTCCCCCGCCCGTTGAAGCGTAGCCCTGAGCATACATGGTACCGGTCTCATGCTTTCCGAGGACTGTCGGAAGTGTGATGAAAATGCCTGGTGCGACTTCGAGCTGGAAAGTCACCCGGTTGTCCTGGGCGCAGACCGGCAGGCCGTTATTCGAAATACTGCCGTGGTAGGAATCTGCGAAACCAGATTTCAACGTGGCGGTGTACTGAACGGGTCCAGCCAAACTGGGAGCCGCCAGCGCCACCAAAAACCCAACCGTTACGGCTAGGCTCAACACTAATTTAAAAGTTGCTCGCATTCGAGTTCTCCTTGGATTTCGGTTGTTTAGTTCGAGTTCGATCTTCGTGTCTTGTCTGTGTTGCGCGGTATTGCCTAGTGCTCAAATCGACGTTCTTGATCGATCGGTCGCTCAATGTTTCACGTCTCTATTTATTTATGAATTCTTGATTCTTGTACTCGTTGTTCGGAGGTTAAACAGCAGATGACGGCTCAGACGTTCTCCCCCACGCTGCTCTGCCCCGCGGACAGTTTCGTCTGGTTCCGGCTTTTGCTATCAGCATCCGACCGGGTAGACTTCTTTCCCCTAAAACCCCTCTGTGCCGATTCCTTTACTGCTAAACCCTTCAAGGTTGACCGCCCATCGCGAAGCATCCTGAAATTTCCTAAAGGCTCCGAGTGCTTCCCGAGTTGGCTTGACTCCTAATGAATCCCCATAACCGGCAGCTAGCGGAATTCTGATCTTCTCCGCTCAAGAGCGAGTCGAATGCCACGCTCCCGGTTAGTATTTTCTACTTCAAGCGATTATCTTCCGATTCGCCCATAGAAAGCAAGCAAAAAAGCATGCGACACTACGAAGGGGCTAAAAGCTCCCAGCCCATATTTCATGAATTGGATGCCCCTCGGGGAATTCGAGAGTCCCCCTCGGAGAAATCGAAATTCCGTGAGCTGGCGTGTGTTGCCCTGTCGGCTGTTGTGTTGTTTTCCTCGGGGTGCGGGCAAGAGCCTCTGCCACACGCCCAGCGCTTAATGGAACGAGGTCAATTTCAGGCGACCGTAGATTTCCTTCAAGGGGCGCTTGAAAATAGCCCTTCGGACATGGACCTAATGGAGATCTACGGCCGGGCGCTTCTGCGCAATAAGCAACCGAGCCTCGCTGTCTGGCCCCTCCGAAGGGTATTTCACGATCAGGGCCCGGAAGGATCGGCGCTGGTTCCCCTTGTTGAGGCCCTGGCCCGAGGAGGCGCTCCCGGGGAAGCCGTCGAATTGGCGACACAGGGGCTTGCCGTGGCCCCCGCCAATCGGATGCTGCTCGCGCTTCGATCGGGGGCGAGCCTGGCTAGCTTGAATCACGAGGTGGCTCTGGCGGATATCGAGCAACTGATCGCCTTGGATGCCGAGAATCTGCGTTACCGAGAAAATCGGATGAATATCCTCGTAAAGCTCGAGCGTATCGAGGAGGCCGGCGAGGAGATTGCGTTCATCGCGGACCAGCTTGCAAAGGACGCGAGCCTGCCGGCATCAGTGAAGTCGCGTTATTGCGCGACCAGCGCACTGTTCCAACACAAGGAAGGGGATAGCGAAAAGGCCGAAGTGGCCCTGGCAGACTGTTTGGCCACGTATCCTGCCGACCCGGAAGTCCTAATTCCATTCGTCCAGTTCCTCGAGGAGTCGGGTCAGGGAGATCGGGTTCTGGAACTTCTGGACGAGCAGGCGGGATCCGTCGCGGGCAGGGGCCGGTTGATGCTCCAAGTCCTTTTGGCCGCGCAACTCCGGGGGCTCGGTCGCGAGGCGGAAGCGAGCGAGGTTTTGCTCAAAACAGCGGAATACCTGGAAGCCCCTCCGGCTTGGCTCGAGTTGGCCGATCACTACGTGGCCGTCGACGATATGGTGGCCGCGGCCGATGCGGTCTCCATGGCACTGGCCGATTCGGGCGATGGTCTGGGGCTCGGAGATTTCGGTGCCTATCGGTTTATGAGCCAGGACGGGCTCTTTGCCTATGCGGACGTTCTGGTTCAGGCCAAGCGTTTTGAGCAGGCTCGCAAAATTTTGCCCCACTTGGACGAGGAGGCTCACAGCCTTTTCATCGAGGCCAGGATCCTGTTAGCGGAAGGCGAGCCGAGGCTGGCCCTCGAAAAATACGAGGAGGCCTTCAAGTTCTGGCCCTCGAATCCAGGGGCTCGTTACCTCGCGGCGGTAGCCGCCATGCGCATCGGCGAATTCGATCGGGCGGCCTCGCTCTTTCAGGATTCAATGCGATCGGACTCCACAATCAGCGATGCAGGCGTCATTCTGGGCCGAATGCAATTGCTTCAAGGCTCCACGGATGCCGCGTTCGATACCCTCGCACTGCATTCAATGAAAAACCGCGCAAACACGACGGTGCTTAGGCTCATGATGCGCGCCGCGGTTCTGGCCCGTGCGCCAGGAGCGCTGATCGGCATCCAGCGCGAGTTCGAAAAGGGGGGGCACTTTGCTGAGGGCCTGGCCGAGCACGCCCTGGGGTTGGAGGCGCTGCAGGGGCCTGTGCCCGCTCTGGAACTGCTTGAAGCCGAAGAGCAACTCGAATCGCCCGAGTATTTTCTCGCGCTGGCAAGCTGGGCGCGAATCACCGCTTCTCAGGGAGACCTTGCGGGAGCCCTGGAGAGGGTCCGCGCAGTTGCTGCGGCTCAGCCTGAATCCGCTCCCGCGCAGGTGGTGCTGGGGATGACTCTTTCTTCCCAGCCCGATTCTTCCGAGGAAGTCGGGGTTGCTTATCGACGCGCGACCGAACTCGACGATGAATTCCCGGAGGCTTGGGTGCTCCTTGGCAGGTTCTTGGAAGCGAATGGCGATGCCGACGGGGCGGTGGAGGCATACACGCGCGCCGCTGCACTCGATAAGGACGAACCGTCTCACAACTATCGGGCAGGCGTTGCGCTTTTCGGGGCGGGCGATGAGGAAGCGGGCGAAGAGCGCCTGCGCCGGCTTCTGGAGGAGCACCCCTGGCATGGGGATTCGGCCGCGTGGTTGGCCCGGTTGGCCTTCGATCGGGGGGATTCCGGACCGGAGACCCTGGTGCTAGCCCGGCTCGCTGCGCGTTTCTCCGAAGAACTCATTCCTAATGCCCTAGAGACCCTGGGCAAGGTCCGCTTGGAGAGAGGCGAGTTCCCCGAGGCCAATGTTGCGTTTCGGCGGCTGGTTCAGCTACAGAGCAATCCAGGGATTTCTGAGTATTACCTCGCCCAGTCGTTGGTGGGCATGGGCCGGAACGAGGCGGCAATTGAGCGTCTAAACGAAGCGCTGGCTCACGAGGTCTCGTTTCCATTCGAGGCGGCTGCGCGGAGTCAACTTGCCGAACTTACCCAGGCCGAACTTACCCAGGATGAGGAGAACTGATGGAGGCGCGTGCCCGGCGATCGTTGGGAATTGGAATCGGGGTCGCCGTTCTCGCTGCAGGCGTGGGCTATTTTTTCTTGGGAGGTTCCGCGGAGAACCCAGATGACCGTGCAGTGGGGAGTCTCGCGGATCTGGCTGACCTACAGGAGAGGGATGACGTCAATGTCCTCTTCATCCTGATAGACACCCTCCGGGCAGATCGGCTGAGTGTCTACGGCTACGACCGCGAGACCAGCCCGGCGCTAGATTATCTGGCCAACACAGGGATTCGGTTTGCCGAAAACCGCGCTCAGTCCTCGTGGACCAAGACCTCGATGGCCTCTCTCTGGACGGGTCTCTACCCCTCTCGGAATGGGGTGGTGCGGCATGTGGATGTTCTCTCCGAGAATGCCCGAACTCCAGCGGAGATCCTCCGAGACGAGGGCTTCGTCACCGCCGGAATCTGGCGAAACGGCTGGGTGGCACCCAATTTTGGTTTTTCCCAGGGGTTCGAGATCTACCAGACACCGGCCAACCAGCAGGCGCCGGCCACCATGCGCCGGAACGCTCGCGCGGGCCGAATAGATGGCACCGATATCGACGTCATCTATTCGGGCATCGAGTTTATTCGCGCCCACCTCGACCAGCGGTGGTTTCTGTACCTCCATTTGATGGACGTACACCAATACATCACGAGCGATGAGGCGGCGATTTTTGGCGACACCTATTCGGATTCCTATGACAATTCAATACTTTGGACGGATTTGCAGGTCGGATTGCTGCTCAAGGAACTGTACAAGCTGAACGTCGAGAACCGGACAATGGTGGTGGTGGCGTCGGACCACGGGGAGGCCTTTGGAGAGCATGGGAGCGAGGGGCACGCCCGGGACCTGTATGGTGAAGTGACGCTGACGCCCTTCATCATAAGCCCTCCCTTTATGCTGTCCCCCCCCGCGGTGATTTCGAGTCGGACCCAGAATGTCGATATTTGGCCAACTGTACTGGACATGCTAGGAATCGACGTGCTTCCGGGCGCCGATGGTATATCGTGGCGCCCGCTTCTCGTGGAGGGAGACGGCTCAGAAGGGCTACCCGTGGTCGGCCGAGACCGGGATATCGACTTTGCCCAACTGGATCGGAATTGGGGAAAGCTCGAAGAGGAGCCGGCTCCGATTGTGGCCTTCAGGGAAGGAGCCCTGAGGCTCATCCACCATACCCAGCAGCCGGATCAGGATCTACTTTTTGATATCGCGGCCGATCCAGACGAGCAAGTGAACCTACTCAAAACACGGCCCGGGGATGCGGCGCGGTTGTTGAAAGAAGCAACGGATCATTTGAATGCCGAAACCGTCTACGAAGGCGGTGCACCCGAAGTGGAACTGGACGAAATGCATTTGCGCCAACTGCGCGCTCTCGGATATTCGATCGAATGAAAAATTCTAGCGATTTGTTTACGGAGGTTTGATCTTAAAATGTTTGGAAGAAGTCGGCGGTCCCTGATCCGTTTGCTGCCGATTGCGGTTGCGGGGCTCCTCTTATTAATCGGTCCCGTCACTGCAATGGCTCAGGAGTCCAATGGCGAAGCCCCAGAGTCCAGCTCGGTCGACCCGTGGTATGAATCCGAAGAAGGGACACCCGGCGAAGAGAAGGGGCAAGATCTCGAAGCCGAAGACTTGTCTGCTTATCTAGATGTTGACTCGGAAGAGGTGACGCGGGAAGTCGAGGATAGGTACAAGGCTGTCGAGGAAATCATTGTGACATCCCAGGCGGGTGGATCCAATCTTCAGGATCTGGGTGTGTCGGTGTCAGCATTCGACGCGGAATACCTGGACGCGATCGGCGCGCAGAGCATTGCGGATATTGCCCAGTTCACTCCGAACCTTGAAATTCGGACGGTTTTTGCCGCCTCGAACCCGACCCTGTTTATTCGCGGTGTTGGGTTGCGGGATTTTAATGCCAACTCATCGTCCTCGGTGGCGGTGTACAACGACGATATCTACATGAACTCGCCAGCGGGCCAGTTGGCCCAGCTCTTCGATGTTCAGCAAGTGGAGGTGCTCCGTGGCCCCCAAGGTACCCTCTACGGGCGCAATGCTTCGGCGGGCGCGATCCGGGTGATTTCCCGCAAGCCGACCGGTGATCTCAACGGATATACCAAGGTCACCTACGGGAACTACAACAGCATCGAGGCCGAAGCGGCGATGGAGACACCCATCACCGATACGCTGACGACGCGCGTGGCGGGTGTTTTCCGCTCCCGTCGTGGCACCACACTCAACCGCTGCGGCGATCCGCGCTGGAAGGATCGACGGCCCATTTCTCCCACCGGCGTGGCCAATCTGGCTGGTGCGCCCCTACTGGACTTCGACTACGTGGTCCACGGGAAATATATATTGGTCAATGAGGGGGACAACCAATCAGACAACCCCGGCTTTAACCCGTATGGTCAATCGAAGGGCTGCTTCAACATCGATACGCTGGCGGCGCCGGTACCGATCAACAGCCAGTACGGTGCGGGTTTAATTCCGGGGCCGGGTTGGACTCCAGGTTGGGTGGGTTTTGAAGGCCTCGATGACAATCCGGCGCCAGGCCCGCCCCCCGTGGATCAATGGGTGAACGAGGTGGAGAACTGGGCGGTTCGGGGTTTGCTTCGCTGGCAGCCGAGTGACACCGTGGACTGGGTGCTGAACCTCCATGGCGGCACGAACAGCGGAGGAGGCCGGCAGTTCCAGGTGGTCGGGGCCTTTCAGTCCTTAGTCGGGGCGAATGCAGATAGGCCGGACTTGGATCGTCGAAATACGACTTCGGGTTATTTCGATCGCGATCTCATGTATTTCGGAGACCAAATCCATCCACAGGATGTTGGCACCCCCGGCGGAACACAGTTCATCCCCACCATCGGCGAGCCATACTTTCACTTGGATCCCGCGGAAGGCGATCCTTATGCTGGCGACTACAACATCAACGAACCCGAAAGCCTGCAGCTTTACGGAACCAGCCTCTCGGGCGATATCCGACTCAAGGATACGTTGCTCTTCAAGACGATTACAGGATTTGAAGGGAATCAGCGCCACCTGAAAGTCAATTTGGATGGCCAGCCCTTCGCGGGCCTTGAGCCGCTCTTGAGCAACGCGTCCTGGCAACTTACCCAGGAATTCAAATTGATCTACGAAGGCGAGAATGGTCTGCTCGGTGAAATCGGGGCCAACTACCTCTATGAGAGCCTGAAGACCCACAACGAATTCAACATCAATCCCATCTCGAACTACTCGATTCAGGACTACACACTGAAGACCAATTACGCGTCGGCCTATGCGTGGCTGGCGTGGGCCCCGGTGGAGGATTTTTCGGTGGTGGCCGGGGGCCGCATAAATTACGAGAGCAAGGACATGGCTCTGCAGACGATCCGTCTATCCCCACTCAGTGGACTCCCGGTGGACGACTTCGGCGTGGTCGCTGTCAACGAAGGGGTTAGCGATACAGGAGTGAGTGGAGATATCTCTTTCAATTACAAGCCCACAGATGAGCACCTGGTTTTTTTCAAGTACTCGCGCGGATATAAGGGACCCCACATCAACGGTCTGATCTTGGATGCTGGGGTAAAGACCGATGAACTTCAGCCGCTGACAACCCCGGTCAAGCCTGAGCAGGTGGACGCTCTTGAGCTAGGCCTCAAGACGAGTTGGTTCGACAATACCCTCAGCATCAACGGCGCTGTCTTTTACTACGACTACGAAAATATCCAAATATTCCAACTTCGGAACACGGGCGGAAACTCGGTCCCTGTTCAGCAACTCGTGAACGCCAACGACGCGGATATCTTCGGCGCTGAAATCGAGGTCCGCAGCCATCCGCTGTACGGATACGAGTGGGTCCCGGAGGGGATTGATGGATTGGAACTTTTCACGTCATTTGGTTGGCTGAACAGCCACTACACGGACTTCACGCAGACGTTGACGGCGGCGGTTGGGGATGCAGGTCAATTGGAATCGAACACCTTTGACTACTCGGGGAACCGACTGATCAATTCCCCGGAGTTCGCCTTTGCCGGGTACGCGGCATGGCCTTGGGTCAGCAACTACGGAACCTTGACGGCTCGATTTGATTGGACCTTCAAGAGCGAAATTTTCTTCGGGCCGGAAAACGATCCAAACGTGGGCGAAGATGCCCTGTGGTTGATGAATATACGCCTCGGATACACGACGCCGGATGGGGTGGTCGAACTCGCGGGCTGGGTTCGAAATCTAACCGACGAGGCATACTCACAGGATATTCTCAATCTGACACGTTTCCAGGGGACGATCCTCCACGCGATTGGTGACCCCCGAACGTTTGGGGCCACCCTGCAGGTGAGGTTCTAAGATGAGGCTGGGAATGAAGACGCTGGGCGACGTCAGTTTTTCGGCGAAGATTGGGCAGACATTTTTATCGCTGGCCTGTTGCATCGTGCTCGGGTGCGATCCATCTGCGGAACAGAAACAGACGGAGACATCGGGTTGGGACGCCTCAAAGCTGGAGGCTGAGCTGATTGAGCTGTTTCACGAATCCGATCCGTACAAGCGTCTGCTTCAGTTGGCCGCGGTCCTGCCTCAAATGAACGCCCAGAATGCTCCCGGAGCCGGAAGCGCGCTGGTGGAATCGGAACTGGTGATTGACCGATCCGAATCGGACCCGATTATGAGCCGATGGGTTTCTCTCGATGCCCCGGCGGCCCTCGCGTGGACGAACACTCGGGGGGGAGCTCAGGGTCGAGACGTTATTGCCCAGGCAATCTACAGCTGGGTAGCGCTCGATGGCGGAGCAGGGGCGATCGCCTACTTGGATGAAGTTTCGCCCAGTACCGAGAGGTTCAACCTCGTCCGGAATAATATCATCAAGGGCGTGGGTGCGGAGGGTGATCTATCCCTAGCGATTGCCTTGCTCAGCGTCATGCCAGATGACGATAATCGGCAGTTCATGCTGCTCCAGTTGTCGATCGAACTCATGAGGCGGGGCCGTGAAAACTTGCAAGCGTGGGTTGTGTCTATCCCCAACGACGCGCCGAATGGCCTCAAGACGTCGGCTTTCGCACTGGCCCTGGAGATCTTGTCGGGTGGTGACCCAGGGTCCGCCGCCCAGTGGTACGACTCGCTGGGCCTTAAGCCCTATAAAAGAGACAACGCGGTGTATGCGCTCGGTGGAAATTACGTACTCCACGACGCGGCCGCGGGCTTTGCTTGGATGCTTTCCCAGCCGCCTTCGGCATCGCGCGAAAAGGCGCTCCGCGACGCGGCGTATCTGCTTCTCAAGAAGCAGCCCGTAGAGGCCCACGCATTTCTCAGGGACAATATGGCGAACGAGGGGATGGGGCCGACCATCTACGCGTATGCACATTTCTACTCCTCGGGGGCACCCGAGGAGGCACTGAAGTGGGCCATTCGGGTGCCTGGCCATCAGGATCGGGACAAGGCAATCCTTTTGCCCCTCCAACTCCTTGGCCGCAGAGATCTCGATGCGGCCCGAGAATGGTTGAGGGAAAACAGCGAATACATTTCCGAAAGAAATCGGACCAAATTCTACGGCGAGTTCGGGAAAGAAGAGAGCTAGAGGCCAAGAACGGGAGGCCCAGCGTCCGCCCGTAATGGAACTCAGGCCAGAAGGAGCGTTGAGGTGCAGGGAAGAATCAGCCGCCGGTTAGCGAGTGGCTTCTGGGTAGGAACAGTGCTGGCCACGATCTTACTCTTGGGAAGTCTCTTGGGAGGGGCAACGGTCGCCATAGCCGCCGAACCGGGCGCAGATGCCGCCGAAACGGACGGGGATGGCGATCCTGCGAAGGCGGTCAACAGCGACAACGAAAAGTGGCAGCCGTCCCTGAGTATGGGGTTCGTTCTGTCGTATCAGGACCAAGAGGGTTCGAATAATGCCGGCCTTGGATTTGGCGACCCGGGAACCTCCGACGGTATGGTTAGCCCCGGGTTTAGATTCGACGCTTCCCTGGCGAGTCCGGTGCTGTTTGAAAGCCTCGTCGGCCCCTTCGCCCCGCGAGTTTTTGCCCAGGTGGGAACTCAACTTTTGCTTGAGGACAACTTTGTTGCTTGGCGCTCCATCTTTACCCCACCAGCGACTAGCACAACGAATGAAACTCTGGTGAAGTCATCGGTTGACTCCCAGTGGTACCTGGGCGTTGGCCTGGAGTTCTTGATTCCTGCTGGCGAGCGAGACATCCGGCTACGGACGTCTGTGGACTATATGAGTCAGACGCTGAGTGCCTCCGGGACAAGCGACAGCACTACAAGGCAAAGCGGCAATACGGTAGAGAGGCACTATGAATCCCCGGTTGCCGAGACTACGAACCATGCGCTGGGCGTCGGAGTCGCCGCGGAAGCCGATGTCTACAGCTGGCGGGATATGCGCGTGAGTCTCTTCTTGGAGACCCGCTTTGCCTGGCTCATGGATCAGAATACGATGACTTTGAGGGCTGTCAGCGCAGATCCCTTGGATTTGGATTTTAGCGAGTTCACCGTCACTCCAGGTGCCTTTATTGCCCAAGGCGGTGGAGGCATTCGCATTAGATGGGTTCCAGTATGGTAGGCAAGGGGATTTTTAAAATGATGCAGAGCAATGTGATGCGTGAAAAGAAGAGCCCGATCGCGAAGAGAGCCGCTGCCTTGGGTCTGGGCCTGATTCTGATCTTTTCGGCGGTCCCGGTGCTTGCGGAGGATTCCGCCGAGGGCCCGAGTACTTTGGATCGGACCTTCGATGCGATTGTATTGCGCCCCCTGGGCGCGGTGACTTTGTTGATGGGGGCCGGACTCTTTGTTCCGGCGGTTTTGCTCGGTGCTCCGGGAGGTTCGGAGAGTATCGACAATGGGTACGACGTGTTTATTCGGACGCCTTGGGAGAATCTCGTCGACGCCCCGCTCGGGCTTGGGTACGGCCTCTAGGCCCAGCTATTCGTCCGACCCGCGATTCTCGTAAATACGAAGTTGCCCTTGCAACCGGGTCTTTGTGCTGGGGTCCGCGGGGTCCGTGTTACCAGGCAATGCACTGAGGGCCCGCTGTTGGCTTTCTTGCGCCTCGGGGTAGTGGCCCAGGGCCGCATACGCGGTGGCCAGGGTTTCGAGGAAGTCCACGTTCCCGGGAACCGCGGAGACGGCGCTCTGGGCGAGGACAACTGCCCGGGCCGAATCGCGCAGTCCGATGTCGCCCGTGGTTGCGAGCAGCCAGGCGAGATTGTTGACGATCTCCCATTCATCGGGCCTGAGGGCCAGGGCGGCTTGGTATTCCGTGGCGGCCCGGGTGTCCTGCCCCATTTGCTGCGCGCCCACGCCCAGCCCCGCGTGTACGCGGCCAGGGTCGGCACCGTCCTCCCGGGCCTGCAGAAAGTGCTGCTCGGCCTCTTCGAAGCGTCCCGACTGGTTGAGAGCCAAGGCCAGGGCCAATCGAGCGTCCGGCCAACGCGGATCGAGTTGAACCGCCATGCGGAGATGCTCTTCGCCCAGGGCCGTTTCGCCTTCGAGCCAATAGGTGACGCCCAGGCCGCGGTGGGCCACGGGGTTCGCCCCAGTAGCTTCCAGGGCGTGGCTGAAGAGTTGGAGGGTATTGCGCCAGTGCCCGGCCTGGCGGTAGGAGGCGATGCTCAGGGCGAGGAGTACGCCGGCCGCGAGAAGGGGCCCCAGCCAACGGGGTGCTCGGAGCGCGGCAAAGACGGAGGAGAGTCCCCAGGCGACGGCGATCAGCAACCCGATCATGGGGACGTACATGTACCGGTCGGCGTGGCCCTGGGTGCCTACCTGGATGAACCCGATCATGGGCACCAGGGTCACTCCGAACCATGCCCAACCCATGAGCAGGTACGGGCGCTGGGGCGCCCCATAGAGGCAAAGTGCGCTCAGGACAGCCAAGGCTCCCCAGGCACCCAAGGGCCACAAGGACCCCAGCCGCTCGGGGTTGGGGTAGGGGTAGAAGACCGCCAAGTCGACGGGCCAGAAGGTATCGGCGATGTAGGTCGCGTAGCTCAAACCCGCGTTCATCCCGCGATCAAAAAAGCTGAGCCACTCGGTTTGCCGGGCGCCCGCGTCGTCCTGTACCCAGAAGGTCGCGCCGGCGAGCAAGCCGGCCATTAGGATCAGGGGCACTTTTTCGGCGATCCTTTGGCGGAGGGCACGCCCGTTGACCAGAGTATTCGAGGGCCAGAAGTCCAGCAGAAGGAGAGTGATGGGGAAGCTGACCGCCGTCGGTTTGGAGAGCATGGCCAGGCCGCCCAGAACGATCACGGTCGCGTAGAGGGGCCGGCTCCGCTTGGCCGTGTAGAACGCGTAGGCGAGCAGGCCGGTCATCCAGAAGGCCGCCGCGAGAACGTCCTTACGCTCGGAGGCCCAGGCCACGGACTCGACGTGCAGCGGGTGAACCGCGAAAACCAGACCCACGAAAGCGCTCGGTCCGATTTGCCGAGTCATTTTCACCAGGGCCAGGAAGAGCCCCATGGAGGCCAAAAGGTGGAGCATCACGTTGGTCAGCAGGTGCGCCCCGGGATCCGCCCCGTGAAGGGCATCGCCTACGCGAATCGAAAGCGAGGTCATGGGTGACCAGTTGGCGAAATAGGGCTCGGCGAAGGCCGAGACCAGGTCGTCCCCGGTGAGGCGGCCGTCGAGTCGGGGGTCGTTGACGAAATAGCCGATGTCGTCGTAGTCCACGAACGCGTGGGCATGCACCTGGAAATAGATGCCCCCCCCGAGTGCCAAGATTAGGCCAAGGACCGCCCAGACCTGCCCGGTCCGGATTGCGCGGGGCGGCGGTGGTTCGTTGCGCCCGGGGCAGGGGTCTGCGGGTCTCCGCGTCATTCGGGCAGGGTAGCGAGAAGGGGCTCGGCTGCCGAGAACTCAGGAATGCTCAGGCATGACCGGAGTCGAGTTGGGCGCGATGGGGAATCGACGGGCTGGCTCCCGGCTGAGTCACGCAGTGCGCGGCGGCGCGGCAGGCCAGTTGGAGTGCGGGCAACGGTTCGCTCCCGGCGGAAATCTCCGCCAGGAAATAGCCGGCGAAGGTATCCCCGGCCCCGGTGGTATCCACGGCATCCGCGCGCTCGGCGGGGACTTCCAGCCGCAGGTTCTCCCGGGCAAACAAAGCCCCCCGGTCGCCCAGGGTCAGAACGATGCTCGCTCGGGGATATCGCTGGGCAAGCCGATCCAAAATTCGCTTGGGCTCACGCTCTCCGGAGAGCGCCTCACCCTCGCTTCGGTTGATGATGAAGGTATGGACCGAAGCCAACGGAAGATCGAGGAGAGAAGCCTCCATGGGGGAGGGATTCAGGACAATCGGGTTGCCCCTCTCTCCGACGATGCGCATGACCTGAGCGGTCGCGTTGGTTTCGTTTTGGAGCAGAACCCAATCCGAGTTTTCCAGAGCCGCGCAGGCTTGCTCAATCGCCGAGGTGGTAATTTCGAGGTTCGCGCCTCCATAGACCAGGATGTTGTTTTCACCTTGGGAATCCACTTGGATGATCGCGTGCCCGGTCGGGGTGTTCCCGTACTCCACCGCGTCGGTCTGGATTCCCTCGGCCTCGAGGGCGTCGACCAGCCACCGGCCGTCTTCGCCTACGCGCCCAACGTGCCGAACCGAGGCGCCGGCCCGGGCCAGAGCGACGGACTGGTTAAAGCCCTTGCCGCCGGAAAAAAGTTCCTGGCCCATGGCCTGAACGGTTTCACCCGGGCGCACCAGGCGCTCCACCCGGTAGACGAAATCCAGATTGATAGAGCCGAAGTTGACGATGGGCATGGGCCTAGTAGCTGCGGGGCAGTTTGAGAACGTGCTCGGCGACGAAATTCAGGATCATTTCATTGGAGATCGGTGCGATTCGAGACATGCGGGATTCGCGCCAATAGCGTTCGACATTGCATTCTTTCGCATACCCCATGCCTCCAAAGGTTTGGACCGCTCGGTCACAGGCGCGGAATGACGCTTCGCTTGCGCGCAGCTTGGCCATATTGGCGAGGGCGCCCACTTCGTGTCCTTGGTCGAAGGCCCAGGCGGCTTTCTGCCAGAGGAGTTCGGCGGCTTCGAGTTCCGAGTACGAATCGGCCAAGGGGTGGGCGATGGCCTGGTTCATCCCGATGGGGCGGCCGAAGACCTCTCTCTCCCGGGCGTAGTGGACCGCTTTGTCCAGGGCCTGCCGGCCGATGCCCACCGATTCGGCTGCCAGAACGATTCGCTCGGGGTTGAGGCCATCGAGCAGGCAGCGGAAACCGTTGCCCACCTCGCCCACGACATCCGCGTTCTCGACGGGCAGGTCGTTGATAAAGAGTTCGTTGGAGTTGACCGCATT
>DUCH01000058.1:24094-34399 GCA_012959865.1 Myxococcales bacterium
TCGGCAAGGAAGAGCGTCATGCCCTGAAGCGGCTTTGCACATTCCTCACGCGGGGTCGTACGCGTCAGGAGAAGGCATTTGCTTGCCTGTTGGGCCTTCGAGTTCCAGATCTTCTTGCCGTTGACAATCCAGCGCTCGCCATCGCGTCGGGCGAAGGTGCGGATTCGAGACGTGTCCGTGCCGGCGTCATCCTCGGTGACTCCGAAGGACACGTGCAACTCGCCGGTGGCGGTGGGGGGCAGATAGCGCTGCTTGAGTTCCTCGGATCCGTGATGGATCACGGGACCCATGCCGAAGATTGAAAGGTGCAGGGCCGAGGCGGCGTTTTGGACCCCGGCGCTATGACCCACCGTCCCCAGGAGGACTGCGGCGTGCATGATCCCCAAGCCCGCTCCCCCGTACTCTTCGGGAACGACCACGCCCATCCAGCCCTGCTCGGCAAAGGCGTTGTAGAACGCCCATGGGAATTCGTGCTTCTCGTCGTGCTCGCGCCAGTAGTCATCATCGAATGGGTCGGCCAGACGGCGGGCCTCGAGTTCGATCTGCTCCAGTTCGGGCCCGGCTGAAAAATCCATGGCCGGAGGATACCCCGAGTGACCAGGGGTTGTCGGGCCACTCAGGCGATCCAGTGAGCTGAAGGAAGAGCGGGGCAGGGGCTGACTCGTTGGTCGGGGAGCTTTCGATTCCCCCAGCGGGCCCCCGGCGCCTTTTTCTTTTGTGGAAGGAATGTCAGCGTCGCGGGTATGGCGCACAGGGGTGCTGAGGTAGACTCATCCCGATTTCCCCTCGGAATGCGGATGCCGGGGGTGAGCCAATAGGGGGAGATGGCGAATGGCGGTCACGGGCTTGGGGGGCGCAATGGCGAACCCGAACCGGGCGGAGTGCTCTGGAAGCGCAGGAAAAGCGGCGGTTCCTGGGGGCGGGCTCATCTTGATGTCCGGTTCCTTGGGGTCTCTACTGTTCGGTCTCGTATTTGCTCTGGCGGTGGTCACGATGGGCTGTCGGCCGGAACCGGAGCCGCCCCCCGAACGGATTCGACCCATCAAAATTCTCAAGCTGGGTAGCGGTTCGAGTTCCTTCCAGGTCCAATACCCAGGGATCATCGAGGCGGCCCGGAGCGCGCGCATGGCTTTTGAGGTGCCCGGCCGAATTATCGGATTCCCCGTGGTGGAGGGCGACCGGCTCGACACGGGTGGCCTGATTGCTCGTCTGGATCCGCGAGATTTCCAGGAGGCCCTGGCCAAGCATGAGGCCAACGCCAATTTCCTAAAGGTCGAGCGGGATCGACACCAATCGCTTTTTGATCAGGGCGTCGATTCCAGGCAGGTGCTCGACAAAGCGATCAAGAACTATCAGATCTCCCTGTCCTCTGTGGCCCAGGGGCAGAAGGCCCTGGAGGACACCGAATTGCACGCGCCCTTTGATGGGGTCGTGGCCGCCAAGTTGGTCAAGGAATTTCGAAACGTTCAGGCCAGGGAACAGGTGGTGGTTTTTGAGGACGACTCGTATCTGAAAATCATAATTTCGCTGCCCGAAGCCGATTACGCCCGGCTGACGCCTGGCTTGACCCTGGCGGAGAGAAACTCCAAGGCCGACATCTGGGTCGAAGTGACATCGGTCCCGGACCGCCGATTTCCGGCCCATATCACCGAGGCCGCCAGTGCCGCGGATCCGGTGACGCGTACCTTTCGCATGACCCTTGCCTTTGAGACCCCAATGGATGTGATCGTGACTTCCGGTATGACGGCCAAGGTGGTTGCTTCTGCGGAGGTTCTCGAGGGCGATGGGGCCACGGACTTCATGATCCCGGTCCAGGCGGCTCGGGGCAACGAGGCAGGCGATTCCTATGTTTGGTCTGTCGACCCCGATACGATGGAGGTCCATCGCTCTCCAGTGAAACTGGGAGCGGTTTCCGGATCCATGGTTCGGATTCTCGGTGGCCTCGAGGATGGCGATGAGATTGCGACCTCGGGCGTGGGCGAATTGCGCGAGGGCATGCGGGTTCGGCGATTTGGGAGCTGAACGTCGTTTGGCAAAATTTTCCGCTGAACCCACTAGGATGATCAGGACTCTTCGATGAACTTGGCCGAGTATTGGATCCAACACCGGGTGGTCACACTGGTACTGACCTTCGTCACCATCGGTGGCGGAATCATGGCCTTTCAGGGTATGAGTCGCCTCGAGGATCCAGAGTTTACGATCAAGGACGCGCTGGTGGTGACCCCCTACGTGGGCGCGACTGCAGAAGAAGTCGAGCAGGAGGTCAGTGACGAAATCGAGTTGGCGGTCCAGAAACTCGGCCAGCTCAAGGAAATTGAGTCGAGATCGATGCGCAACCTCTCGACGGTCACCGTCACGGTTCAGGACAAATACGACAAGGAAGGCCTGCCCCAGGTTTGGGACGAACTACGGCGCAAGGTGAGTGACGCCCAGTCTTCCCTGCCGCCAGGCGCAGGCCCATCCCTGGTGATAGACGACTATGGGGACGTTTACGGCGTATTTGTTGCCGTATACGGAAGCGAGTATTCGTACGCAGAGATCAAGGAAGTAACCGATCTGCTTCGCCAGGAGTTGATCCTCGTTCAGGACGTGGCCAAGATCGAGACCTACGGCGAGCGGCAGGAAGCCGTTTACATAGAACTCTCTCGGGATCGGATTTCCCAGCTTGGAATCACTCCCGCGGCCATTGCGGATAAATTGCGCCAGAAGAACTTTGTCAGCAATTCGGGTCGTGTAGAAGTCGGCCCGGACTTCATCAGCATTCAGCCGAGCGGGGGCATCGACTCGGTGGCCGATCTCGGTGATGTGTTGATCAGCGGTGGTACGAAGAGCCAGATCTATCTGCGTGACGTGGGACACGTGCGACGGGGTTACGTCGAACCTCAGGACAAGATGATCCGATACGACGGGAACCCCGCGATTGGTTTGGGGATTTCAACCGTTGCCGGCGGCAACGTCGTGGTCATGGGAGAAGCCCTGGATAAGAGAATTGCCGAACTCCAGGAGCAGATCCCGCTGGGTATCGAGGCCGGCATCGTGTCCATGCAGTCCACCTCGGTGGTGAAGTCAATCGATGGCTTCGTGATCAGTCTCGTTGAGGCCGTCGCAATTGTGGTGCTGGTGCTACTCGTGTTTATGGGTCTGCGAAGCGGGATGCTGATTGGCTTCGTCTTGGTTCAGACAATCCTGGCCTCCTTTATTTTTCTGGCGCCTATGGGTGTGGCCCTCGAACGCATTTCTCTCGGAGCCTTGATCATCGCGTTGGGCATGCTCGTTGATAACGCCATCGTGATTGTTGACGGAGTCCTGGTCAAGTTGCAGCAGGGTATTTCCCCTGAAAATGCGGCCAAGCAAACAGTGGCCCAATCCGCCATTCCCCTACTGGGTGCGACCATCATCGCGATACTGGCCTTCGCAGCCATCGGCACTTCCGACGACAGCACCGGCGAGTTCTGCCGGTCGCTTTACCAAGTCGTTCTTGTCTCCCTGCTGATGAGTTGGGTGACCGCAGTGACGGTTACGCCGCTGCTCTGTGTCATGTTCTTGAAAGCGCCCGAGACCCAGGAGGCCGGCGAGGCGTCCGCGGACCCCTACGGCTCCCGCTTCTACACGGGATTCAAGAGTCTGCTTCGGGCGTGCATTGGCCGACGTTGGGTCAGCGTCGGGGTTGTAGCTGGATTGTTTGCCTTGTCGCTCTACGGCTTCGGCATGGTCGAGTCGAGTTTCTTCCCTGCCTCGACCCGTTCCCAATTTACGGTGGACGTCTGGATGCCTGCCGGAACCTCCATCGACGAAACCCGGAATCAGGTGATTCAAATCGAGGAGTATCTCGAAACTCTGCCCGAGGTGAAGCACGTCTCGTCCCTCATCGGCCAGGGTGGGCTGCGCTTCCTACTCACCTATACCCCTGAGAAGTTGAATTCCGCGTACGCGCAGTTGTTGGTGGACGTTGACGACCCCGAGGTCATTGGTGACTTGTTGCCCCGGATCGAATCTGATCTGATCGAAATCTCTCCAGACGCGCTCACCTACGCGGCTCGCTTCCAGTTGGGTCCGGGCAGTACCGGTAAGGTGCAGGCCCGCCTGAGTGGCCCGAACATCGATACCTTGCGTCAATTGGCCAGCGAGACGATGGGTATCTTCGGCCAAGACCCCGATGCGAAGAGCATAAGAACCGACTGGCAGGGCAAGGTCAAGCGAATCACCCCCATCATCGCCGATCAGGCGGCGGATGCGAGTGGCATCCAGCGCCCGGATGTGGCGCGTGTCATGCTCAGTGCGTTCCAGGGCGAACCGATCGGATCGTATCGCGAGAAAGACTTGATGCTGCCCATCATCATGCGAGCCCCAGAATCTGAGCGAAGCAATGTTTCCTCCATGCGGGATCTGCAGATCTATAGTCCTGCCGCCGGCACGATGATTCCCCTTCGCCAAGTGGTCTCGGGCTTCGCCACCCTTTTCGAGGATGAGATCATCGTCCGGAAGGATCGAATTCGGACGATTACCGTCTACTGCGACCCCGCCGTGGGCCAACCCAGTAGCCTGTTTGCACGCCTGCGCCCCCAAGTGGAGGCCATAGAGTTGCCTTTGGGGTATTCGCTGGAATGGGGCGGGGAGTATGAGGATTCGGGAAATGCTCGGGCGGCGCTCGTGGGCAGCGTGCCGCTCTTTTTGCTGCTGATGGTTCTGATCACCGTGGGCCTCTTTAATTCACTCAAGCAACCCCTGGTTATCTGGCTCAACGTACCCCTGGCGTTGATCGGGGTCACCGTGGGCCTTCTCGTTACCAATCAGCCCTTCGGCTTTATGTCGATTCTCGGTTTTTTGAGCCTGATGGGTATGCTTATCAAAAACGCGATTGTTCTGGTGGACCAGATTAATTTTGAACTCGCCGAGGGCAAGGCGCAACTCGCCGCAATCATCGACTCATGCGCGAGCCGGCTTCGCCCCGTGGCCATGGCGGCGGCGACCACCGCTCTCGGAATGATCCCGCTCGTCGCGGATGCTTTCTTCTCAGCGATGGCGGTGACAATCATCTTCGGACTGTTCTTCGCCACGGTCCTCACCATGGTCATCTTGCCTGTCTTTTACTCAATTGTGTTTAAGGTGCGTATGAACGAGGGAAGCTGAGGCGTGCTCGAGCGTTATCGGTATGCCTATCTGCTGGCGACTCTCAGTCTGCTCATCATAGGAAGGCCTTTCCTTCCCGATTTTGGTCGCAATCTCATTGTTGTGATCCTTGCGCTTAGCCTGGTGACTGCGGCGGTGACCAGTGCGACCAAGCGGTACCAGTCTTGGGTCGGGGTCTTGATGACCTGCGCCATCGTGGCCGCTTCTCTTATGCCCGATGACTTTATGGGCTTGGACGGGGCGGTGATTTCGCCGGCCCTCGGTGTCGTTTATTGGACGGTCACCGCGATTCTGATTCTTCGCCGGATCGCGATCCGGACCGACCGGATTACAGCCGATACCATCAACGGGGCGGTGTGTGTCTACTTGTTGCTGGGGCTCGGGTGGTCTCACGGCTACGCATTGCTCGAAGCGGTTCAGCCTGGTTCATTCACCATTGCGATGGAAATGACTCAGACGACTGGCCATGCTTTCGAGCGTTTCATCGGCTACAGCTTCGTGACCCTGACGACCCTCGGCTATGGGAACGTGGTCCCCCTGACGCCACGGGCCGAATCCCTGGCCATTGCCGAAGCCATTGCCGGCCAGCTCTACATCACGGTTCTGTTGGCCCGCTTCGTCGCCATGGAAATTGCCGGTCGCCGTTCCGAGTAGGGACCGGGGATTCCCCCCCCTCCCATTGCGAGCCCGGGGCCGTTCTCGCAATTGACCGCGTCCCTCAAGGAGAGCCCTTAGCCGGCCTTGAGGGCGGTGAATAGCGTGTCTTCTTTGTCGACATCGATCAGGTCATTCCACCACCGGACGATTTCGGTCTCGACCTGGCTAAAGACTGATTTGAGGGTTTGCTCAAAGGCGGGGCTTGGGTCGGTGGACCAGACGGCGAGCACGCCCCCTGGGCTCAAATGTTTTCCGACCGTGCGCAAGCCGTCGGCGGTATAGAACGCGCCGCTGGCTGGATCCAGAGGTTCATCCGGGGCGTGGTCCACGTCGATGAGAATGATGTCCCAGGTCTTCGGGGGTGGGGACAGCAGGCGCGAGTAGACGTCGCCCTGGACAACCTCGAGTCGCTCATCCGAAGCAAGGGCTTCGCCGGTGGGGAGCCAGCCGTTGTCCAGCCAAGCAATCACTGGATCCAGGAGCTCGACTACTTCGACCCGGGAGACTCGCTCGGAGCCCAGAGCGGCGTGGGCCGTATATCCGAGCCCGAGCCCGCCCACTAGAACCGAAAGATCTGTACCCGGATGCATCTTGAGAGCGACCTCGGCCAGGCGTCTTTCGGACTCGGTGTGGTAGCTGCTCATGAGAAAGCCGTGGTCGAGGGTGACTTCGGTGATGATGATTCCAGGGCGCGAGAGGAGTTCGCGCCGGCGCAGGCAGAGTTCTCCCAGGGACGTGTCCTGTTGATCCAGAATCTCAAAGAGTGGGCTCACCGAGTTCTCCCGAAAGCCCAAGTATAGGGACGCCACACGACCCTGGGGTGCATGGAGGTCTTGGCTTCAGTATTTCCTATCCTCCGGCCCTGGCCCGTGGGATTTGTCTCGCTCTTTCTCCCCGGGGTGTAATCAAGGAGTCCCATGATCGAGATTTTCATCGACGCCGATGCGTGCCCGGTCAAGGACGAGGTCTATGCTGTGGCAGCCCGTCTGGGGCTCGCCGTGGTTGTTGTGGCCAACCAGCGAATCAATGTGCCCCGGGAAGCCGCTGTCGAGATGGTGGTGGTGGGCGCCGGGGCCGATGCCGCGGACGACTGGATCGTCGATGAAATCCGCTCGGGGGATATTGTCATCACGGCGGATATTCCCCTGGCTGCGCGCTGCTTGGAAAAGGCTGCACTGGCTTTGGGGACCCACGGCCGGGAGTTCACAGCGGACTCCATTGGTTCGGCGTTGGCGACCCGAGAGGTCAAAGCCTCCCTGCGCGAGGCCGGTGCCGTCACCGGCGGCCCGCCGCCGATCACGGCCCGGGAACGTTCGCGCTTCTCGAATGCCCTGGACAGCATCGTCCAACGGTCCCTGCGGCAGCCGCGCTAAGGGGCCCCGCGCCTCGTCTCGCTATTTGTCTGTCTTCATCTGTCTGTTCATCTATCTATTCATCTATCTATCTTCCAACACCGGGATGTCGGCGGGTCCAGTTTTGAAGCCATCCGGGTTCGGCGTGGAGTTCGATCGTCGCATTGATTGGGTAGACCCGGGGATAGATTCCCGTGGCCGAAAGCTCTCCTTTTCGGATCGCCCATAGGGCCGATTTCAAATCGACGACGTCGCCGGGCGTCAGTTCCGGTGCGCCGGGCGGATCCGCCCGATGGGCGCTGAAAATCCGGGTTCGTTCGGATGCCACGGCGAGCAGGTTTTCCGCGCCCTGGATGTAGTCCCCCATGCCGCTGTTGGGGAGGAAAGCGAAGAGGGGGCCGGGATAGATGAAGTCGCCGCTGAAAACGAATCCCGAGGCGCGATCGAGTAGCGAGATCGAATCCTCGGTATGGCCCGGGGTGTAGAGGACCTCGAGGCTTCGTCCGCCCAGATCGATTTCGGCGCCTGGGGCGAGCCACTCGTCGACCTGGAGCACAGGCGCTTCGAAGCGTTCGGCTTCCCCCAGATGTTCATCGAAACTCAGCTGGAGAAATCCATCGGGTGCGCGCTCACGCAGATAGGGGAGGTCTAGGACCGCGACGTTCTCGAAGGTGATGGTGTTGCCCACGTGGTCGTAGTGAAAGTGGGAAGGGATAAAGGTGATGGGCAGGTCGGTGAGGGACTCGGCCACCGAACGGATATCGCGATACCCGGGCCCCGCGTCAAAGAGTACGGCGCGCTGAGTTCCGGCGATGAGGTAGCTGAAGTTCTGCTGGTAGTAGCGCGGCTCGCCAATGGCGAAGGTCCCCGGCCCTAGGGCCTGAATCGTGAAGTAGTCGTCGTGCCAGCGTACGCCCGGCCCTTCCTCGGCGGGCGGGCTCAGGTTGGCGACACCCTGCATCGCCATGATGCGAACAAGAATGACATGGCGCTGGGAGATCACCCCGATTGCCACGGCGGCGAAAACCAGAAGCGCGAGCCCGACTTTTTTCATGCTGCTCCTGCCGCGCTTGCCTAGCGCGTTTCTTCCGGTGTCTGGATTTTGGCGAACGGGTGTATTGCCCAGCTGTACTGCCCAGCCGTACTGCCCAGCCGTACTGTCCAGCCGCCCTGTTCATACACGTTCGTACTGATTGCCGGTGGGGGCGTCTGGCAGAGGGTTATCGCGGCGGGATGCGAGGCCTGGGAACGGCCAGGCCCCTGGCGAGCACTGACGCATCGACGTAGCTAAACACCGGGAGTCGCGCGATCAGGCCGGCACGTTCCTCTGCGCTTGCGCCGACTGCGGCCAAGGCCACATCGTGGATGCGCCGAGAGAGAACGTCCGAGGCCGGCGTTTCGTTCAGGGGAGCGGCATAGAGCGCCGCCTCGTTGATTTGGCCGAGCCGGAGCAGGCACCAGACCAGACGGCGCCTGACAGGAATGACATTGGGGTCTCCTTCCAGTCGTTGGAGGTCGAGTGCTGTCGCCCGTTCATACAGTCCAAGTGCAGCGTAGACGGCGGCGAGTGTGCCTCGCCCCTTGAAATTGAGACCGGGATCTGAGCCGTAGGCCGCCTTGGTAATTTGTGTGAAGTGCATGGGGATTAGTCCATGGAGGATTGCCCAGCCTCTTTTTTCACGGGTGACCCGTTCAGGGTCGAAACCTACGCTCGCGTCGAAAGGAATCTCCAGTTCGGCGTAGTACTCTGAAACACGTTCAAGATTCTTCCGGTTCTTCTCGTTTGTGCGCAGGTAGATTGCGCCGGTGAGGTTTCGAAAAATGGGAATCCAGCCGGGGGTGTTCTCCAGATGGCTGGTGGTATAGAACCAGGGCCGCGCGGAATCGGCGGCTCTGGGCAAACGGATGCCCAAAAATAGGTCGACGCCGTGGCGATCGAGCAACTCGGTGTAGGTCTCGCCCTCGCGTTGGCCCCGGCGCTCACGAAGCGGAAGGTTCGCGGCGATGACGTCTTGGGAAACGTTGAGGGTTCCGTTGACGAGCACACGAATATCCGGGGCGAGCCAGAACCCCATGAACCCCGCCATGTGGTAGTCGGCGAAGGCGGTGCCCTGGAGTCCTGCATCTTTGAGGGTCCAGATCAGGTCGGCGTGGTACTTGCCCGCGCGATACGGCTCGGCGTAGCCGGCCCATGTGGGCGGCACTGTCCTGGAGATGAGCGCCCCGGCGCCCCAGTTCATAAAAGCGGCCAGCAGGAGCGCCGAACTCACGGCGCCAACCCAGGGCGCCACGCGGCCCTGGGTCTCCTCTCCAGTCCATGGCCGACCGGCCCGAGCCAATAGGAGCAACGGAAAAATACCCAGCCAAAGAAAGCGCACCGCAATCAGGGGCAGGGCCAAGGACAGCACGGAAACGGCCACCAGGGCCGGATCGAGGGAGGCCACTGGGCCGGTCCCCCTCGGTCTCTTCCTCCAGGCCCGCAGGGCCAGGGTGCCGATGAACAGTAGGGCGATGACGAGCACCCATAAGATGAGCCAGTTGAGAGGGCTCGGGGGGAGGCCGGGTAGCGGAAATGCAAAGAGGTCAACCCGGCTCCACTCGTCGCCGACCCGAGCGAGATCGGGCGTTTCGCGCCCCGCGATGAACCACGCGAGGTGGGGCTGCAGACCACTCGGGTTCAGCAGCGTCGCGGCTCCGCCAAGCCCAGCAGCGAGGGCGAGCCCCGTGGCGCGGGCTCGGTCGCGAGTGCGCGCCTCGGCACCTCCGAGGGCCATGGCAACGAGAATGCCCCCAAGTGCGGTGCCTAGGATCAGCGGTCCAAGTAGGAACGCTGCGTGCATGTTCGCCCAGGCGGCAAACAGAAGCGCGGCGCCGGCAATTCGTTTTCGTGAAGGAGGCGAAGCGCTCTCGAGGAGCAGCCAGTAGAGAGCCAGGGCTGCGAGCAGGGTAAACAGATGGGGTCTGAGTTGAATCAGTCGGTAGGCGGCCAGGGCCGCGAAGAGGCCGCAGCCCAGGCTGGCGAAGATCCGGGAGCCGCTCGCACGGCGCAGGAGCCACCACGCCAAGGCCAGAATCGTCGCCACGCCGGCGACATGAACGGCGCGCAGCCCGGTGAAGCCGGCCCAGCGTTCGATGCCGAAGAGTCCGGCGTCGAAAAGCCAGGCCG
>DUCH01000058.1:34492-42083 GCA_012959865.1 Myxococcales bacterium
TGCCGAGGGCGAGATGTAGCCACGCATCATCGGTCAGGATCGGTTGGCCCGCTGCGACGAGCAGTAGAGCCGCCAGCCCCGTGAACGCAACCCAGGACACGATCTCGGGCAGGTGCTCTGTCAGGGAAGCCTTGTTCAAAGTGCACTCGCTCCTTGGCACTCGCTCCTAGTCATCCGCTCCTTGGCACTCGCTCCGTGTCACCCGCTCCGTGTCACCCGCTCTCGGGATCGGTCGGTTGTTCGCGGCGGGCTTACTCAGGTGACCAGCGCAAGCGGAAACCGAGGTTCGCCCCGTAGGCCCAATCGTCCTTGGTAAATCCAAAGGTGGCACTTTCGGAGGAACAGTTCACTTGGCCCGGGGGCGGAGGAGGGCAGTAGAGCGGGTCTTCGTTGTGCACTGTGAAGCTTTGAGGATCGTTGTTCAGGAACTTCCATGCCCTTGCACTGGCGTAGAGAGCGACCTTGAAAGGGCCGGACCGACCGGTTTCAAGTTCGACCTCAAGTCCGGGTCCCAGGCCGTGATAGACATGAGAACTCTTGCCAGCGAGGTTGATGGTTCGAAAGAAAGCGTCTTCGGGGCTTGTCACTGTGGGGGTTGGGTCCACCCGCACTGCCCGCCTGACCAGGCCATTCACCTGGATCTCTTCTCGCAGATATTCCACCGAGGGCTTGATGCGCAAAATGCGACCCGACGCTGTACGAAGAGTGAAAGCGACCCCGGCCCCAGCGGTGACCTGAAGAGGCTGCACCAACGGCGTGGTTCTGCTGCCCTGTCCAAGTATTGCACCTTGCACCAAGGCGGTGGGGAGTGCCGAGCTGTCACCGGGAAAAAAGGGGCCGGGATTGCCGCTCGACGGGATATTGTATTCGGGTCCGAAGGTATAACTGACATCGAGGTGGGCGAACCCGCTTAGGAATTTCCACAAGGACGGCGTCATGATCTCCAGGGAAAGCCCCGCATAGGGCGTCATCATCTGGGTTCCCGCACTCAGCGGAGACTCTGGAAGGATCGATACATATTCTGGCGGGGCGTTGATTAGGGGCATCCACGGTGCTTCGACGTTGGTGGTGGCCATCGAGCCGTTGCCATTTTGTGAGTTGACGCCGCTCAGAATCGAGAATGAGGGCACCCAGCGATCCCGATCCTCCATGTTCTGTGTCTCTGACGCCCCTAGGGAGGATACGCCCAGGGAGAAAAAGCCCAGGGGCAGAAAGGCAAGGGACAGAAAGGCAAGGGACGGCCAGCTGAGTCTCCCCAGGAAGGCTTGGAGTGTCTTGACGCGCTTCACCATTCGGGCGAGGATCGCCCATCTCCACAGAGTTGCGCAACCGTAAACTGGCCATGGGCTGCGGGTTAGCGCGCTGAAAAGAATATCCCCGGCAGCCCACAGCGCGCCTCGCTATAACCTCAGAATGCAGTTCTACGGGGAGCGAGCGTACGGACTAAGGACGCGAAGCGAAAGCACAAGCAGAAGCGAAAGCACAAGCAGCAGCGAAAGCACAGGCAGAAGCGAAAGCGCGGGCAGAAGCGAAAGCGCAGGAAAGAGGAGCTAAGGAGAGTCGTGCGGTCCCACAACCGAGCCGATCAAGTTAAACCCAGATGCCAAACGTCGGCTAAACCCAATGGATCGCCTTTTTACTTTTCGCAGTGTCGCTTTTCAGGGCCCTCCGTTTGTCGGGGCTTGCGGGCACCGAGTGCCCTCTTGTCCAGCCGTCGTTCAATGGGCTCGCGTTCAACGAGCTCTTCACTAAGCCCTCTCCCAGCGCCCGTGGGCGCCAAAAGAGTTGTCCCTGCCTCCTGGCTGGGGGTTTTGCTCGGGGTTCTGCTGGGCGTGTCCTTTGCCTCGTCGCTTGGGGCAGCCGAGACAGGGGCCTCCTCTTCTTCCCCGGCCCCTCCCTCTTCACCTCCCTCTCCACCTTCTTCTGCCTCTCCCTCTTCACCTCCCTCTGCCTCTCCCTCTCCCCCGCCGGCGCGTGCTGGGATGAGCGCCGAAAAAGAATCTCCCCCGGATGCCGGGGCGGGGGTGGCCGAGGTCGGTGAGGCCGATTTGGAGAGCCCCGGGTCCGATGCCCCCGACGAATATGAGGGGGACGACGCCATTGATCATCGGGGGATCGAGGAGATGACGATCCAGGGGCAGGCGAATAGCGGCACCCTTGCGCCTGACGCGGCGGAATCTGCGGTTCAGTTTGATGCCCAGGAACTGGAAGCGCTCGGCGCGATCGACATCAGTGATATTGCGAAGGTCACGCCGAACCTGGAGATCACCAAGGCAGGGGCGACCAGCGCAAACTTTTTCATCCGCGGAGTCGGCCTGGCGGATTACAGCGCGAACTCCGCCAGTGCCGTGGCGATCTACCAGAATGGCGTTCCTCTTAATGCCGCTGCGCTTCAACTTGTCGGCCTCTTTGATGTTGCTTCGATAGTCGTTCTCAGAGGGCCCCAAGGTGCAGGGAGCGCCCGGAACGCGTCGGCGGGCGCGATCAAGATCACCCCGCGCAAGCCCTCAGGCGAGTGGCTGGGCCAGTTGAAGATGACGGTGGGGGCCTACGAGAGCGACGTTGCGCGGAACGCGCTCATTCAGGACTACGAGGGTGCCATTGAGATGCCGCTGATTGAGGATGTGCTCTCCGCACGCTTCGCGTTTCGCGCTCGGGCGGCGGATCCCTTCATGACCAACGGATGCGGGAACGCGCCCCCGCTTGCGGATCGGCTTCCCCAACCCAGCAATGCGGAAATTACCGCAGGGGCCCCGCTGGCTACGAATATTTGCGGCGAAAAGACACCGGTCGAGGGACAGTTTTCGGCGATTCCTACGGGCTTGCCGAGTGCAGTGGGTGACCAGGGAAACTGGGCAATGCGGGGATTGTTTCGTTTCGAACCCGAGGGTTCGGAGTCCGATTGGCTGCTGAGCATTCACGGTGGCCGTCTTGATCAGCAATCGACCTTGGGGCAGGCCATTGGGACGAAGCCCAGGCTTGGCCGGTTTACGTTCCACGATTACTTTGAGCCGGATATTGCCGAGGAGTGGAAGCCAGCATTCGATGTTGCTTTTGCCGAAGGGCTTGCTGCTGGCCTCACGCCCATCGACGCCCAGGCAGAAGCCAACGCCGCGGCCGATGCGTACATCGCGCCCATTCTCACGAATCGTCCCCTGGATATCCGGCCCTATCGAGGCGACTACAACCGGGTTGGCCAGACGACACGAGATACCTGGGGAACTTCGCTGAATGGTCGCCTGTTCCTGGGCGATTTTGGGTTTCTCGGTCCCGTCGAACTCGAGACCACGACGGGGTACGACGGCTATGAACGCAATCGGGATACCGATCAGGACTTTACCCCCAACGTTCTGTTCGAGACCGTTCAGTCCGACTCGGGATGGCAGCTTTTTCAGGAACTGAAAGCGACCGGCGAGAATGACGATGGCTTGCTGCAATGGAATTTGGGCAGTTATTTCCTCATGGAAGAGCTTGACTACGCCAGCGATTCGAAGACGAGGACCGCGGGTATCGATGCGTTGCGGACCTTTACACAGAGCATGAAGAGCGTTGCGGTCTACGCGGGCCTTGACTGGGACTTCCTCGACGACTTCACCCTGAGTGCAGGGGCCCGTTACAACTGGGAGGAGAAGGGTTTCGACTTGCAGCAGTTCACCGTTTTTAACGGGAACCCCGTGGGCGGCGCGCCTGCTCCTCAGAGTTCGACCTGGAGTGCGCCGACGGGGCTTTTAAGCCTGACTTATCGTTTTAATGACGACGTTTCGGCCTATTGGAAATTTTCTCGAGGTTGGAAGGGCGGCCATTACAACGCAAACAGGGTGGGCGCCCCACCCGCGGAACCCGAGTCGGTGGACTCCCTCGAGACGGGCTTGCGGGGTGCATGGTTTGATAACCGGTTGAGCGTAAATGCGGCGATATTCTATTACAACTACAAAAACTACCAGCTCTTTCTCTTTGAGAATTCGATCGGCACGCCACCCATTCTCGAGGTCATCAATGCAGGGAATGCTCAGCAATACGGCGCCGAACTCGAGTTGGACATCATGCCTCTGCAGGATTGGGAATCGATTCCCGAAACTTTGGCGGACGTTTCACTCTTCTTTCGGGCCGGCTGGCTCGAGAGTGAATTTCTAAACTTTGTGAATACCATTGAACTCCCAAATCCAAACCCTGGCGGTCCCCCTGTCCAGCAGGAGGTGGTGTACACCGGAAATCGGCTTCCGAATGCTCCCGAGTTCAAGGTGAGCGGGGGGGTGGAGTGGCCACTGGATCTGGGTCGCTACGGCACGATTTCTCCGCGCTACGATTTCGCCTGGAGCGGGGAGATCTTTTTTGATGCCAACGAGGGGCGCGGGTCTCGGACTCGGATGGGGAGTGAACTGGCCAAGGGCACGATTGCCCAGCCCGCCTACGCTCTGCACAACTTCCGCCTGAGTTGGCGCAACGCCGATGATACGATGCAGATTTCGGGCTGGGTACGAAATCTGACCGATGTGCGGTACAAGACCTTTGCTTTTGATGCGACGATCTTCGCCAATGTAATTCTCAATTTTGTGGGTGAGCCTCGCACGGCGGGCGCTGACGTTGTCTTTCGATTTTGATCAGGGAATTGACCTAACTAGGATGCGTTACTTTTGTGGGTATAGAGCGGCATCCAGAGGCGTTCGAGAGGTGTTCGAGTTCGACTCTTGGGAGAAGTTCGCCGCAGGCCCATGCAGGGGGGAGTCCCTGGCTGACTGGGCGTTTGAAGAGTTCTTCATTCGGACGGGTCGATTCTGACGTGGACGAGAGGTAGCAAGACAATGCGATTTCAGTCGGGCTCTATTTTCCTCATGCTCGTGGGGGCCACCCTGATAGGATGCTCGGATTCGACTTCGGGGAGCAGCCAACAGCGCTTCGTGAGCTGTACCGATACGGTTACGGGCCTGGCCAATGGCACGGTATCGGATCTGGAGACCGGCTTGCTGTGGGAGCAGAAGACCGGGACGTTCGACCCCGAAGGGAATATTTTCTGTCCCGGCAATTGTTCCCCGGACCCGCACGAAGTGAACAGTCTCTACCGGTGGTCGAGTTCAGGAAATGATCCGGATGGGAGCGCATTCACGGACTTCTTGGCCAAGCTCAACGCTCCGGCGAATCCTTTCGCCGGACACAGTGACTGGCGGCTTCCGGAGCTTTCGGAGTTGCAGAGCATTCTGATTGGCTTGGGCGTTCTCTTCGATGAGGCCAAGGAAGGCGGGATTCCCGATGACCCTCAGGCGGGCACCAACCCAACGGGTCAGGCCACGGCTTGCGATTCGGTTGAGCCTTGTGTTGATCCCGCCTTTGCCGCGATCGCAGGGCCGACAGCGCCTTCTTACTACTGGTCGAACGTGACGGCAGTCCCGATCTATCTTGAACGGTTTGATGTCACCATTCCGCGTCTAGACCAAGCATACTTGGCTTTTTTCAGCGTCGGAAAAGTAAGTCCCGGCAACAAGAAAAACCAGGACGCCTTCGTGAGAGCTGTTCGAACGGGTTCCTGTAGTTCATGACTATTCGAACGGGTTCCTGTAGTTCATGACTAGATGATTCATGACTACACAGGTCATGAGCAGTTCATGATTGGGCAGTGCATGAACTAGCAGGAGGCGCCGACCCTCGCTGGCTCGGGCTGGGATAAGGAACCGGGTAGTTAGGGAACCTGGTAACCGAGGGCACGGAGCTGGTTGAGCTGGATTTCGTCGAGTTCGAGAGAGGGCACTCCCTCCTCCCAGAAAACCTCGCTCTCAAGGTAGGTGTCCGCCAGGGCGCTCATCCGTTCCAGGGTCTCCGGGTTTTGGGGCCCGACGTTTGTGAGCTCGTGGGCATCATTTTCCCTGTCGAAGAGTTGCTCGGCTCGTTCTCCGAAGGCTTTGGGGACGCGCACATAGCGGTATTTCTCTTCCACGAGAGATAGGGTGGGGGCCGACGGGATTTCGCGCTGCCCCCAGGTTCTGTCGAGATGCGCATAGGCGGGTTCGGTCGTGGGGGCGGCCGCTTCGCCCCGGGCGGCGGCCAAAATTTCTGGGCGCAGGGAGCGGCCATCCGCGCTGTCCATGGGGGGCAGACCCAGCAGATCGAGCACGGTGGGCCAGATGTCGATATTGCGGGTGATGTTTTCGACAACGACTCCGGGCTCAAATTTGAACGGGAATCCCAGGATCAGCGGAACATGGGTGGTCTCCCGGTAGACATAGCGCGCGTGTCCTTCGAAGCCGCGTTCGTTGAAAGCTTCGCCGTGATCCGATGCCAGAATGATCAAGGTGTTTTCCAGATACCCTCCACGGGTGAGAGCCTCGAATAACTTACCGAGGACCAGGTTTTCCCTGAGGATCGAGTTGTCGTAGATGTCCTCGTAGTCGGTCCCGAAGAGCGCCGAGTCCTCATCGTAGATATATTCATGAAGGTCCATCAGGTGCAAGTAGAGGAACCAGCGTTTTTTTCCGAAGACTCGCAAGAACTCAACCGAGGCTTCGACTGCATCCAGATCGGTTCCGCTTTCTTTGATCGTTGGGTTTTCGCGGTAGACCGAGGCCGGCGCGGGCCGACCTCGGGGCTTTGCGTATACCTGGAAACCCTGGTCAAAGCCAAAGGAGCTATCCACCCAGCCGTTTCTGAACAGCCCAGCGGTTCGGAATCCGGCATCGGAGAGGATCTCGGCGGGCAATCGCGCTTCGGGCGACACAACGTGCTCAAACCGTGTGACTCCGGTTCGCGACGGATACAGGCCCGTCCACAGGGATGCCATGGAGCACTTCGTCCAAGAGGATTGAGCGACCTGATGCGCGAAGCGCACCCCGCTACTGGCCATCTTGTCGAGCACCGGGCTGGTATCGCGCTCGTATCCCCAGGCGCCCAAGTGATCCGCTCGCAGGGTATCGACCAGAATGAAGAGGACATTGATATCGTCGCGCTCGCGCAAGGCCTCGATGTCCGCCGCCGAGCCGACTGGCCGGTCGTCAGTGGGCACCCACGAGAACTCAACCAGGGTTGAAAGGAAGGCGAGGACCACCAAGCCGGCTGCGGTGAACCAGGGCCATCTCTGGCTGAGGAGGCGATAAAGTCTGTCCATTTAGAAGGACTCTAGCGAAGAAAAGTATAGGAATTCATCGGAGCGGCGCCTGGGAAGCGAAATTCGATCCGGGAGGTCGGGATTGCTCGTGGTGGCTTATTCGGGCTAGCCTCGGGCGTCATGAGTAAGGACAACGCGTTTTTTGGAGTGATGTTGCGAACTCCGGGGCCTTTCCTCGGGCTTGTCACCCTGGGGCTTGCGTGGTTGGTTGCGCCACTGGGATGCGGTTCCTCCGATCCGGTAGCCGACGTCAAGGCGATGCATGCCACTAGGCAGTATGAAGCTTCCCTTGAGCCGCTCCGTGATCTGATTGAAGCCCGGCCTGAGGATGCTGAAGTTTTCTACCTATACGGCGTGGCTTTGAGCAATGGGGGATTATTTACCCAGGCGATTTGGCCCCTTGTCCGGGCGATGGAAGACCCCGAATGGTACCCGGCCGCGTCGTTGCATCTCGCGGATGTGGCGATCTCAACCACCGATTGGGATATAGCGCTGGAT
>DUCH01000059.1 GCA_012959865.1 Myxococcales bacterium
GAGATGAGCGACGACCTCAGATCCGTAGATTCCGTAGGCCTGCTGCCCGGTCAGTTCTGTCTCACGTCCGTCTTCGTACTCGGCCTTCTCCTTGAACTTCAGGAGGTTCACCATGTAGATGGGGCGGTCGTGACCCTCAGCGGTCAGTTCCTGGATCTGTTCGGGGGTGGGGACAACAGCGTTTTCGACGTTCATGAATTGGGGCCTCCGTAGGATTCATGAATGAGAATAGGACATTCCAGTCGGATTCCTGCGCAACGTCCTGATATGGACATTATCTTGAATCCGGATGGGGAGCCCCGCGGCGTACGCTCGGACCCATATGGGTCAAGAGAACGCGAGTCTGGGTGTGCGCGGGATTGCACGATGATAGGATTCATCCCATGAAGATCGTCAGAGCCGACCTCGAAGACCCGCACCACCAGACGTCGCTGATGGAAATGGTCGAAGCCTTCAGCGCCGATCCCTTCGGCGCTGGTCGCCCGTTGCCAGAGTCGGCGCGCGCGGGGCTGATCGATGGACTGCGCGAGCATCCCACCACGCTGGTGTTCCTCGCCTTCGAAGCCGAGGCGCCCATCGGCATGGCGATCTGCTTCCGCTCCTTCTCGACCTTTGCGGCCCGCCCAGTGGTCAACATCCATGACTTCTTCGCAAGCGAGAAGGCGCGCGGCCGCGGCGTATCGCGCGCGCTCCTGGACGCCGTCGAGGCCGCGTGGACCTCGCCGTGATCGGGACGCAGACCATCGCCCTGGTGGAAGAAAGCGGCGTCGGCGCCGTAAGGACGTTCATCGAGAGCCTCCGCGACCCCTGCTGAGATTCACCTTCCGGAAAGGGGCTAAGGAAAACCAGGACCCTTTCGTCCGGACGTATCGAACTGTGAACCTCAGCGCGGCACCAGCTGAAAGATCCACAAGTAGCCGCTGTCGAACGCTTCCCGGGGGATCGCCGGACCACCGGCGTATTTTCGGCCGAGCTCTGCCATCACAGGCTCGACGTCCGGACCACCCTTAACGCGAACCAGTTTTCGATCGTAGACTTTTCCGTCGACCCGAAGAATGGCACGACCATCCTGTTCGGCCTGCAGAGGCCACTGCTTCCAAATCTTTCCCCACCAGGTCGTCATATAGCCGCTTGGAATAAACACTCGCCCTTCGTGCACCGCAATCCAGGTTGTGCGCGAGACTTCCGGATCCAGAAGTTGGAACTCCACCGTCGGATAATCCTTCGCAAAAGACCAGTCGGGCTCGACTCTGGCCACCTCACCCGTGACGAAGGGACCTCCAGCGACTATTTCCAGGGGACCATCCGCGAAACGAGCCAAGGCCAGTGTGCCGAAGGCAAGAACGAGGAAAAAGCCAAAGAAGTATACAATCCACTTGGCGAACGTTTTCATTCTTTCACTTCCTTCCACTCAATCCAGCAAAGACTCAATCCCGAAAAGATAGAACATTCGAGTTGGTCCGTGGCGGGGCTTCTAAATACCTGGTGAAGAGTTCGAATCCATCGTCGATCGCTCGAGTATGCCTGAATCCGTAGTCCGGAGGGGTTTGAGATTTCGGGAGTTTGAAATGCGGAAAACAGCAACCTACACTTCAGCCCATGATGGGGACAGTACTCGGCGTCGCGGCCCTTCTTCTGGTCGTGGGAACCCTTCGTCTCTGGGGCCAGCGAATAAAGCAGGTGCAAATCCCGACCGATCGTCGCGGCTTCGTCGCGGGCTGGGCGGGTGGGGCAGTGCTCGGAATCATCGCCCTGACCCAGGACCCGGGCTGGGCGGGTGCCATTCCGGCGACCCTTGCCGCACTTGGCGGTAGCTTCCTCAGCGTCCTCGTTTTCGTAAGCCCCCAAGCCGTGGGCGCCGATGCGATCCGGGTGGGCGAGAGCCTGCGGAATTTCACGGCGGTGGACGAAAACGGCGACACATTCACGAGCACGGCGCTGGCCGGTAAACCCGTACTGATGAAATTCTTCCGGGGACACTGGTGACCCTACTGTGTCGCCGAGTTACGGCGATGGGAGGAACTCCGGCCGCAGCTCGATGAGCGCAAGATCCAGATCATTACGGTCTGCACCGACAGCCCCGCGAAAATTCTCGAAGGGCATGCAAAGCACAAGCTGAAGGCCGCAATGCTCTCCGACCCAAAACTCGAAGTCACGGATCGCTATGGGCTACGCAATCAGAAAGTGCACACCGGGCCGCCGGGTCTTCCTGGACTCCCTGTCCCCACCACAATCCTCGCTGATGCTGGCGGCGTAGTCCGCTGGATCGACCAGTCCGAGAACTACCAGCAGCGATCTGAGCCCAGCTACGTACTCTCTGCCCTCGAGCAGCATCTCACCGAGCGATAAGGCCTACCGCGAATTCACTCGGTCCGAAGACAACTGCCAGGGACTTCCCCGGACCGACTCCCCCGATCTCGACGCCAAATTGAAGTTTTCAGCTGGCCCGCTGGTCAAGGCTCCACCTGACGGCTCAGGAGACGCAGTCGCCAACGGATTGCCGACTTGCCCCGCTCGTTCAGGTAATCGCCCACTTGAGGGCCGTAAATCCTACCGTACAGCCGAGCTGCCTCTTCCGGCGTCCGGTACTCGGCAACGTAGTCGAAGTCCGACCAGCCGTAGCCTTTCTCGTCGACACCATGATCCGGACCCTAGCCGGCAAAGAAAAGCTCGGCCATGGGAGAGTCTTTAGAAATCCCGTAGAGCGAGCCGACTATCGGACTGAGTTCGCCGATCACGTTCCCCGGCGCACACCCGCCCAAGAACACTCGGCCCCCGGGTCGCACGACTCGCTCGGCCTCTCCCGTGTCTACGGCTCCCCACATCCCAACCGCGTGATCAACACTCCCACTGCTAAGAGGTAGTGCGTTCGTGTCAGCCCTCAAATAGGTGACATTGTCAATATTCTCGGCCTTCATCTGCTCACAGGCAAACAACGAAGGCCTACGCTGTAACTCCACCGCGTAAACGTGCCTGGCTGTACTGGCCAGATTCAGCGCACACCTCCCGGTCCCCGCACAGATGTCAACTAGTGTGCTGTTGCTCAATTTGGAGGTTTCGACCAATCGCTCCACCAGCCCCAACGTTGACAACGCAAACGCATGATAGACAGCTGGAAGCTTGTCGATTATGTCATCAAACTGAAAATATCCTGAAGTTACTTCGAAAGACAATTTTCACCGGAAAACCCAAAAGAGGTCAATCGAATCGAAATCCCAGTATACCGAATGAGCGCATACTGATAGCAGCGAGATTCGAGGGGGATAGGACATTCAAGCTGGCTTTTGGCACAACGTCCGAGCCTGGGCGTTATGTTAAATCCCTAGGGGATCCCGTGACGGGCCAGTGCGACGAGCGCGAGCCAGTTGGTCGGCTTCATGGAGACCCCCTTTCGCGGAAAGATCCGGCGCCAAGTCGAACGAAATGAAAAGCTCGCTTCCGGAAGCCGCCGGAAGCGCATAGGCTACAGGATTCGCGAGGCCAATCCATTCAAGCTGGGTTCTGGCAGGACGTCCGGGGGTATGGGGATCTGGGGATCTGGGGATATAGAAGTTCCGCCACATCGATCGGAATCGAATCGGGGTCACCCGGCACCCGACACAACTGCGGGGCCGACCGCTCTCGGCTCGTGGTTGCTCGGACCTACGCAGGTCTACCGGCGGCGCAGGCCGATGAGCAGCAGGCCCGTACCCAGCAGCATCGCGGTAGTCGGCTCCGGGATGACGGCTCCAAAGGCGCTGTCTTCGTTGCCTGGGCTCTCGGGATCGTCGGGGCCGCTGACGAACTTGGCGGCGGCTTGATATCCGGATCCGTTGGCAAGCACGAAATTCGCTGCCGTACAGGCGGTCGTCGTGCAGGAACCCGTAATGGTCATCAGGAAGACCACAGACTCGCCTGATGGAATCAGGTTGGGGTTCGACGCTCCGACGCCATCGGTGAGGGCGAAATCAAACGCACCGAAGCCGTTTGCGTTGGTGCCGGATTCCACCGGGGTCCAGGCGGCTAGCACATCACCGCTCACCGAATGGGTTGCGGCAGTCAGCGAAAGCCCGGTGACGCCGGCGTCGGCGTTCCACCAGACGCCGTTGATCAGGAAGGCGTCGGGCGCGGAGGTTTGATTCGAAAGAGTCAGACTGAGCGTATTTCCACCCAGAACGTCCAGGGTGATACTCCCCGACAGGGACGCCGCGGGCGTGGCGTCGCTGCTGACGTCGCTGAGGCTCAGGGTGGTTGCAAAACTTGTCGCCGCAAAGGTTACGGCTGCCATCAAGGCCAAGCTGAACACGGCCCCACGAATCCCGAATCTCATCCAATCCGCTCCCAGTTGTCTCGCTCGCATTGATTCGCGAGCGGTGACCACGCTTCCCGGTCAGATCAGTAGCAATAGTTGTGCCGAATCCGTGATTCGTTCGAGCTTGCTTGAGGTCGAGTAAAATTGAGGAAAAACAGAATCTTGCCGACTTCGAGAGCGGAGGGTGAACGCGGCTCTCGAGTATTTCGGCGAAATTCTTTCCACGGCCGCGGAAAAACTTTCGTCAGACAGGGTAATTTGATCCGCGGCTCGATTTTCGACGCGACTCGCTCCGACGCGAAGATCCGCGGCAATCGGCGAGGTCGCCCGCGAAGGGACGATTGACTTGACGGCGCCGAGTTGCTCGTCCGCCAATCAGCGCGAGCCCCGCGCTCAGCACGAGCATGCCCACGCCACCCAGGGCGGGAAGCGCCACGGGCGCCTCGACCTCGCCCGAAAGGTTGGCGGCGAGCATTGCGGTCACCGAAAGCGTGACGGGCTCGCCCCCGATATTTCCGGGCTGCTGGGTACTGAGCACCGCCGAGAGATTGACGAGTTCGTACTCGAGGAAGGAATCGAAATCGACATCGCCCAGCATCCGGAGGGTTCCTGTCCCGTCACGGGATCCCCTAGGGATTTAACATAACGCCCAGGCTCGGACGTTGTGCCGGAAGGCAGCTTGTATGTCCTATCCCCGATGAACTCCGCCAGCTCGGTCGCCGCCTCGTTGGGGTCGCTGACACGATCGAGAGTGGCATTCTCTCCCTCTAGCCACCGGTACACGGACCACTGCCACGGATAGCCTTCACCCGGCTCACCCTTTGCGAGTGGATCCGAAATTTGGAGCGGCAACAGCGGGGCCAGTTGCGGAAGCCATTGGTGCTCCTTCTCGACTTGGCCCATGGCCCATCCGACTCGGGGGAGTCGCACGGCCATGTCGTCACCGAGGCGGTAGAGCGCATTGTCCGTGCCGGCTGAATCGACGCGAGAAACGGGTAGATCTGCCCACCGTGGAAACTGAGCAGCCAGCAAGCGACTCACGAGCTCCGGGTCGGTCTCCACCTCGCCCTCGTGCATTCGCACGACAGTCAACGCGCGACGACCCCGTCCACCCTCGAAGACCTACGCACCCTGTAGCCTCGGTGCTCCGGGCTCGAGCACATCCGCCTTGGATGCGGGTGGCTGCACCTTGGTGTGGTAGATGACTCGAATGGGGGGCGTGAAATGCGACGAACCAAAGAGGATGTTGAGACGATCCTTGAAGCCCTTGTTGCACTTCAGCTCCATGTACATCTCACCGAAGCCCGAATAGATAAGCCGCACTGGGTTCATGTAAACATCCGGATCATTCGTCAGGCCGGTATTTGGCGTCTCCTCGGTCGGCTTCACGAAGGTGCCGAACACGATGTCCCAGAAGTACAACGGACAGAATCCGAGGTTCACCGCCTGGTGCTCCGGGCGATTGGAGTGATGCATGAGGTGGTAGGGCCCGCCCGCCGTGATGAAGAAGCCCCACCTCACCCATTTGTTGCGCACTGACCATTGGTACATCGTCAGCGTGTGCCCGATCGCGCCCAGCCCTACGCTGTACACGAGCTCAAACAAGGTCACGAAGATCACGATCTCGACGATGCTCGTCGAGTCGTGGCTGAAGAGCTTGGTGAGCATCCCGTAAAAGACGGGAAGCAGCATCTTCTTGAGAATGAACCCGATCCCCGTGTCGTCGGCGACGATGGAGGTCATTTCCGAGATTCGGACCGGCGTGTGGTGAGGCCTGTGAATAAGGAACCACAAGGGCCGCCACTGGTGACACGCGCGATGCCACCAGTAGCCGATGAATCCAGCGATGATTCGACTCGAGAAGTAGGCGATGAAGGGAGAGAAGTGAACCAGGGTCGGGACCCGGTCGAGTTGCTCGGGCAGCCGCTCCAGATGCGCCTCCAGATCGAAGAGCCAGAGCTTTGCATCCGCCAGATCCCAGTCGAAAAGAAGGAACAGGACGACTCCTGGGACCAACATTACGAACCATGCGGAGAAGATCAGGAGGAGATTCGACAGCTGGTAGGCGGCATGCTCCAGGGGCATCTCGGAGCCGAATTCTCGCTTCTGTCGCGTGTACCCAGCAAGCGTGATGAAGTAGCGAACGAAGATCGCCAGACCGAGCACCGCAAAGAGAAACTCCGGACTGAGCAGCCAGGCCGCATAGGTCCCCACAGCAGCGTCTCGACCTTCGAGATTGACCTGTGTCACGCGGCCGAAGAAGTTCATGCTCCCGTAGGCCGTCGCGATGCCGGCATACACAAACATCACCGCCGTAAACACGCCGCGGAGATTGCTTGATGGCCGTACTTCGCTGTTTACGCAGCGTAGGGCAAAAGTCCGAATCCAACTTCTCATCGCGCCAGTTCTTCTCTCTGATTGCAGCAAGCTGCTGATCGCGCCACCGATGTCGCCGACGCCGCCGATGATGATGAGTACGGCACTTGCCCGCCACGGGACTCTCCATGGGAACTTAACATAACGCCGATACCCGGACGTCTTGCCAGAACCGGGCATGAATGCCCTACCCTCTGTTCGAATTCTGCGGGGATTGTCGGATGAGGCTTTGAGCCGACTGGCCATGCAGGCGCGGCTCTCGGCCCTGCAGCCGCGGCACCTCTTCGCCCCTGATTGCGGAAGTGCTCCGACTGATTCACCATGAGTCGACTACCCATGCGCCCTTCAGCCATTCTCTTCGACCTCGATGACACTATCCTTCGCTACGAAGGTGGTGACTATCGGAAGCTATGGCGTGCTTGCGTCGAAGAGTATTGCCACCGTTTCGATGGGCTCGCGCCGCGGGATCTCTTCAACGAGATTCAGTCGATCTCGGAGCGCTTCTGGAGAGATCCTGAGAGGCATCGGCGTGGCCGCTTGAATATGAGGGCGGCCCGCCAGAAATTCGTTCGCGAGGCGGCCCGGAGCTTGGGGAGCCCCAATGATCAGGCCGCCGACGAGCTGGCAAATCGCTATCACGAGCGCCGCGAGTCTGAGGTGGTTCCCTTCGAAGGCGCCCTTGAAACACTCGAATATTTCAGAAACTCTCCCATCAAGAAG
>DUCH01000060.1 GCA_012959865.1 Myxococcales bacterium
GGGCAGGTAGCCGGCGGGCTCGGGCCCGATATTGGGGCGGCCCGCCAGGGTGAGCGAACTCCCCCGGTCGCCGCGCCCCCCGGCGCAGTGTTCTTGCAGGACGACGCTCACGTCCAGGTAGGCCGAGGGCAAGACTTCGAGGTTGCCGCTCACCTCGAGTTCCGGGGCGACAAGTTCGACGATGCCGTTCTTCTCGGGATTCCCCGACGAAGCGTCTACCCGGCTTCCGGGGGACTCCAGGTATTGGCCGGCGGAGATGGAGATAAATCCGCCCTGGTTTATCTCGGCGGTGGCGGTGAGCCGGCTGGCATTCAAAACCGCAAACCGGGGCGGATCGGGAACGTTGGGCCCCCCCCCGCCCAGGCGGATATTTCCGCCGTCCCCCAGGCCGCCCACATCGGTTTCCACCGCGCTGCGAACCAAGTGCACGAGGGATCCGGCGTCGAGTTGGATATTGCCGCCCAGGGCGGATTCCGAACGCGTGGTCACGAGCCCGTCGACGAGGGTCAGCTCACCCCCGGCTTCCAGCCGAATGTCGCCCGCATCCACCGCGTTGGCGGTGGCGGCGAGCGCGCCTCCATCGGTGATTCGAAGATCCTCGGCGGCAAAAAGCATCAAGCTTCCCGCGGACCCGGCCCCCGCGCCCGACGCGGCGGATTCCGAGAGCACGAGTCCGCCGGTGGTAATTTCGATGGAGCCCCGTTCGACGCGAACAACGACAACGCCCGCGGATCCCGAGCCCCGGGTGCGCACCGAGAGCACTCCGCCGTTGCTGACCTCCAAGGATTCCGCGAGGGTTATGTTCAGGTTCCCCGCTGCGCCGGCGACTTGGGGGGCCTCGGAGTAGATCGCCGAGGGTTGGGGTGGGTTGGCGACGCCAGCACCCGGGGTTGAGCGCCCCGAAACCCGCAAGCGATCCGCGATGATCGTGACGTTGCCCGCGTCGCCTTCTCTTTGGCTGGTGGCGCTGATCGCCGCGCCTTCGAGGACTTCGATCTGCGGAGCGTCGACGAGAAGGTCGCCCGCTCCGCCCTCGACGCCCCGGCTCGAGATCTCGGTCAGTTCCTCACCCAGGAGCTGGACACCGCCGCTCAAGCGAATCGACGTGTCCGCGCGAATCTCGATCTTCCCGGCGGTGGCGGCGTTGCGCGCGCTGGCCGAAATCGAGGCGCTCTGGCTCATGTCCAGGCTCCCGGTTCTCACGTCGATGTTGCCTCCCCGGGCATCCGCGGTGGCGCCGTCCAGGGCGCGTGCGAGGACGCCCGAGCGCTGAACCAAGATTTGACCCGTTTGGCGGTCGAGGATGCTGAGCCCACCCGCGATGCGGAACGCGTCCTCGACGACGATGTAAATATCTCCGGCGGCCTGGGCGTCGGGGGTGCTGGGATCGCGGCCGGTCAACGAAGCGATCTGGCCGCCCGAAAGAAGGTCGAGCGAGCCCGCCTCGAGATCGATATCACCCGCGTCCACCGCCGGCCCGGAAGCGTCGTATTGCGTGAGGGTTTGAATCGAGGCGCCATTTTCCAGCCGAACGGCTCCTGGGCTCCGAATGACGAGCTCCCCTTCGGTGGACACGATGCGGGCGAAATCGTTGAGGGAAAGAGTTCCCGCCTCCAAGCGGATTCCGTTGGCCAGGGGCCCGGAACTCCGATCGATGATGCTCGAAGGAAAAACCAGGGAACCGAAACGGAAGGCCGTCAGGGCGACGTCGCCCGTGAACCCCAGATCCACGCCGCCTCCACCGGGCCCGCCCGCGGAAACCTCGGCGGCTTCGAGTTCGAGCCGACCTCCGCGCAGGACAACGCTCCCCCCGCCTGGAGGCAGAGACGGGTTGCTGGTGGTCACAATGCTTCCGGCGCCCAGGCGAATGACCGCCTCGTTGCCCAAGGAACTGCGCCATGGGCCATTGGGAGCGATGTCGATGGGAACCCGGACCGCGGCGTGGCCCGTCGCCGCGAAGCGGATGGCGCCACCCGTGAGAATGATCCGCCCCCCGTCGACGGTGATCGTTCCCCCCACAGCGCTCACCGACTCGCCGACGGGCACGGAGAAGTTATATGGCGAAGGACCGAGCAGAGTATTGATCCGAATCTCCGCGGGGTCGCCCGCGGTGGCTGGATCCGCTCCGGCGAACAGGTACGCGGTGGGTGCCCCCGCGCAGCAGGGGCTGGATTCCCAGGGCACATCCACGCCGGAACTATCGAACTCGCCATCGGAAAATTCCAGGCCATCGGCGGTGCTGACCGCGAATGACCCGACCGAACTGGTGACATCGATGGAACCCGATTGGCTGAACACCACGCCATTGGAATTGAGGAGGATCAGGTCGGCGCCGCTTCCGTTCGCTTTGGACACGCGCGATCGCATCAGCCCGTCGATCTGCGAAATCGAGGCGCCGGTCACCCGGGTGATGATTCGATTGAAAGCAGTCGCAGCGCGGTTCGGGTCTCCGGCGCTCCCGCTGAGGTTGTTGAAGGTGGCGACTTCGCCGAGTCCGATTGGGTTTGGCCCGATGCTGAATTGGTCGAAACTGTGGAAGAGGTTCTCGCCCCGGGCGGTTCCCATGTTGACCTCGATGAGATAGTCGGCATGGACATTTTCCGAGTCGAGTCCGGGTCCAACCGGCAGGCCGCGACCGGCCCCCATGCTCTGATCGCGCACGATGAGTCCCTGATTGGCCAGCGAAGTACACGGCCACGCGACGAGCAGCACCAACAAGACCGCGAGCAGGGGAGCCGATCCGCGCACAGGGATTTCCTCGAATCTCTTTTATTCAGGTATTCAGGACCAGAGCGGGAACCACGCGCTGCCGGGCCGTCCGGCCACGTGTTGAGTGTATCACCCCGTTGCCCGGCAGCGCGCGCACGAGGTCGACTCGCTGAAAGCTGACAGTCTCCTAGAGCCAACTGCCGATGAGGATGAACGGCGCCCAGTAGGCGGGGTGCCGATACGCGGGTTGGGCGAGGAGTTCGCGTTGGGCCCGGCGCAGGGCCTCGGCGCGCGAAGCGCTTTCCAGCAACAACTCTTGGTAGAAGCGTACCACCAGGGCTTCCGCCGCGGGGTCGTTGATGCTCCACAGGGTACCGAGGGCACTGCGCGCCCCGGCCTTGATTGCGACCCCCGACAATCCCAGGGCTGCGCGGTCGTCGCCCTGGGCGGTTTCGCAGGCGCTCAGGGTCAGCAGTTCGAGGGGCTCGTCGCGAAAGCGAAACAGCCCAATGTCTCCGGCGAGTTCATCGAGGCTGATGGGCCCATCCCAGGCTTGCAGAAAGGCGCCCTCGCCGCGATTGGAAAATTGGGCGTGGGTGGCGAGGTGGACGAGTGAATACGACTCCTGGGCGAGCGCGCTGCGGAGCGCTTCGCGCCGAAATTCTTCGTTCAGCAGAACCTTGCTCGCGGTCAGTTCACCGATCACCTGGATTTCGCCGATCACGTTGGGGAGCGGCGACAGGCCGTCCACACTTTGGCTCACCCCGCCCACCAAAGCGCGAACGTTTTCGGTCTGCATGGCTCGGGGGTCGGTGAGGTTGAGCCCCGGAGTCAGCGCCAAGGCGAACCGCTCGATGAGAAACCGATCGCCGTCGTGGAGCGTCGCCATTGGGACGGACAAGAGCGCGCCGTTGGGAACGAAGACAAGGGTGTCGATGCCGCCCGCGTCGAGCCTTGCTTGCATCGGGCGGATCAACCAGTCGTAGAGCACGCGGGCGTGGACGAGGTAGCGCCGGGTGGCTCGGTTGACGAGCTGCTTTCGCAAGGCGCGGGCCTCACGTTCCACCTCGGCTTGGCCCACGGGCGCCGCGTATTGTTCGAGGCGGCCCGAGGGCAAGCCCACCAGCACCACCAGTCGATCGGGCAACGGGATCGGGTAGACGATCAGCGCCGAACCCGATACCGACTCCAGCCCGGTGAGCTTGGCTTGCAGGGCGTCGACGCAATCGTCCCGAAAATAGTCGCGCAACTCGGCGGCGCGAAATTGTTCGACGGTGTCGCGGGCGCGCCGCAGCAGTGCCTGTTCGGTGTCGTCTCCCGGCCCCATCGGCGGTTGCTGCGGGCCGGCTTGCGCCTGGGCCTGGCGGAGCAGGAGATCGACCAGCGCGGAGTAGATCGGTGCGGCGTCGCTCTGGAAAGTCGAGGGCCGGAGTCGCCCGCCCCAAGCTTCCCGGTGGCGCAGGGACTGCATGCGGTCGACGGCGAACTGGTAGGCCGTGATGGCTTCCGGCACTCTCCCGGCGGCGGCCAGCAGCCGACCTCTTTGCGCCTGCCAGCGGTAGAGGGATTCGGGGGCGTCGATCCGTGCGGCCCGGGCTACGGCCTCGTCGGTGGTGGTCAGCGCCAGGTCCGCGCGTCCGGTCTGCTCGTAGAACGCGCCCAGAAAACCCAGGGCATACGAGGCGGCACGCGTGTCGTCCACGGTGTCGGCGGTGGCGAGGGCTTCCAACAAGAGGCCGGCAACGTTCGACGCTTCGGCGCCAGGGTCCTGGGGCCGAGCCCGGGAGAGAGCCATTTGCCGCTCGCCCAGGCTGATCAGAAGATTGGCCTTTGCGTGGCTCGGGGGCAGGTCTTGGGCGAGCCCAGCGGAGCGAACGATCAGGCCCGCCGAAAGCGCGGGATCGTTCAGCGGGAGCCGGGCCGCATTGGCCAGGGCTTGGGCGGCGAGCAGTGTTTCCCCCGCAGCCTCGGCGGATTGAGCGCTGCGCCGGTAGACATCGAGGGCTTGTTCGCTCTCGCCTTGGAGCGCCAGCAGCGTGCCGAGATCCAGCCGTCCCGCGGCCTCGAGCCGGGGTTGGTCGGTTTCGCCGGCGTGGAGAATCCCCGACTCGAGCCGGGTCCGGGCTTTTTCGGGTTGGCCGGCGGCCAGTGCGGCTCCCCCCCAGGCGATTTCGAGAACCGCGCGTTGGGCGGGGTCGGGCGGGGGGTCCTGGCTCCGCCGGTGCGCGGCTTCAAGCTGGGCGAGGGCGGCTCCCAGGTCGCCGAGTTCGCGCTCGGACTCGGCAATGCCGATGCGGGCGTCGATTTCCATTCGCGGGGCATCGCGTTCTTGGGCGGCGGCGAGGGCTTCGCCAAAGAGCGTGCGAGCCTCGCTCGGGTGCCCCCGGGCCAGGGCGCCTTGGCCCTGGTCGAGTTTCTGCTCGATGTCGCTTGGCGAGAGCGCGGGTTCGAGGCCCGCGCACGCCACCAGGGCCAGCGTGGCGACCACCCACCCGGAGCCCCGAGCGCGAGGAACTCCAGGGCCGAAGGCGGTCATCTTCCTGGCGCCTTCGCGTGGGCCGCGGGCAGGAGAGCCACGGGTCTAGCCCTTGATGTCCGCAAGAGGAACCCGGACGATGTCGTAGTCGGCTTCTTCGGGGATGCAGAGCATGGGTTCCCCGTCGTCATTCTTGGCGACCCAGGGTTGTACGGTGACGATCGCGCCGCCGAGCGCGGCCGCCATGGCTTCGCGCGCGCTGGGGCTGCGCCCGAGTTTCTGCAGGTTGGCCAGGGTGGCGAAAACGAGGGTTCGCTCGCCGTCGGCCTCGGCTTGCAGAGCGGCGGCCGGCGTGGTCCAGACCGAGTCCACCGATTCGGAGCCGTCGTGTAGGGCGAGTTGGTCGTCGGGGGCCGAAGCCAGGAAAAAATGGGTGTCGAAGCGCTTGGGCAGCATATCCGGAGTGATCCAATGGGCGAAGGGGATCAAACAGTCGCAGGCGAAGGTGAGGTTCTCGGTTTCGGCGAGGGTACGCAGGTCGGTGTCGCCCGATTGGAGAGCGGCGCGATAGGTCGCGTCGATTTTTGCCAGGGCTTCGGCTCCGATGAGTTCCGCCTGACCCCGAGGCCGAGCCATGAGTACGCCGGATTCCTCGAAGGTTTCGCGGATCGCCGTCACCCGGACCGTGATGGCATCGTCGTCCAGATCGTCGACGCCCTGGCAATGGGGCCGCATGGATTGCCCGGCGTCAGCGGTCTCGACCTTCCCGCCCGGAAAAACCAACGCCCCGGTTGCGAAGTCAATCTGGTGGTGCCGCTCCACCATGAAGACCTCGAGCTGCTCGGCGCCGTCCCTGAGCAGCAGGATTGTGGCGGCGAGCCTGGGCTTGACCCGTTCGGCGTTTGCGTCGGCCATCTTTCCTCCAGCATGTGTCGGGGGTGGACGGTCAAGCCTAGCGGGGTGAGCCCGTCCGGGGCACCCGAAAACGGAGGGCCCAGGGGCTCTTGGCGCCGACTTAGTTCCTCCTATATATAGATAGACCGAGCTATAAATAGACCGAGCAAGCGTACAAAGAGAAGAGAAGAGAAATAGAGAATAGAAAGCCTGTTGCCCGTGTTCGATATCGATGCCGCCATTCAGCTCTTTCTTCAGGACAAACTGATCGGCTACGTGGTGCCGCTTTTTCTTGCGGCGGTGACCGCCGAGGCCATTTGGTCCCGGGTGCGAGACCGGGGGGCCTACTGCCTGCGGGATACGGGGTCTTCTTTCGTCATGCTCGCGGCATCGGCGACCTTTGAAATCGTGCCCAAAATCGCGCTGATCGGCGTCATGATCGTCTTCTACGAGATCAGCCCCCTGCGCGGGGTGGTGGGCCATCAACCCTGGGCCTGGGTGCTGCTCTTCTTCCTCGACGATTTCACCTACTACTGGTTTCATCGCCTCAACCACGAGGTGCGTTTTTTTTGGGCCGGGCACGTCAACCACCACTCGTCCGAGTACCTCAATTACGGCACGGCTCTGCGCCAGGGTGTGGGGGAGCGGATCTACAAGCTGGCTTTCTGGCTCTGGCTTCCCCTGCTGGGCTTCGACCCGGGCATGGTTCTGCTCATGATGGGGCTGAACCTCAGCTATCAATTCTGGGTCCACACCGAGGCCGTGCGCCGCTTGCCCGGATGGTTCGAAGCGGTCTTCAATACACCGTCCCATCACCGGGTGCATCACGGCTCGAATACTCGTTATCTCGATCGCAATCACGCGGGGGTGCTGATCGTCTGGGACAGGCTCTTCGGGACGTTCAGCCCCGAGGCCGACGAAGAGCCCGTGGTCTATGGCTTGACCGAGAACCTGGGCACATTCAGTCCGTTTTGGGTGCTGGTGCACGGCTACGCCGACCTTTTGCGCGACATGCGCCGGGCGCCGGGTTGGCGTCAGCGCGGGCAGTATCTCACCCGCGCGCCGGGTTGGTCCCACGATGGCCCCGACAAGCGTGCCAAGACCCTGCGCAGCCAACTGGAGCCCGGGTAAGATAAAGCCGAGGAATTCGGTGGAATACGGATAAAGAATGGAGCGCTTCGACGTATGGCGGATGATTCCCAAGATCTGACCCTCGAAGTCCTGGCCGATGAGCGCC
>DUCH01000061.1 GCA_012959865.1 Myxococcales bacterium
GTCTTTCTGGAGATTTCTTCGCTCTCCGCGTACGCGTTGATCGGTTTGGGAAGGGAGCGAGGCGCGCTGACAGCCGCGTTTTCATATCTCGTGATGGGGACCGTCGGCAGCACCTTTATCCTGATCGGAACAGGGCTCATCTACCAGTTGACGGGTACGCTCAATATGGTGGATTTGGCCCAACGTCTTCCTGTTGGCCTCGACTCTCGGACGGCCTGGATCGCCCCTGCTTTCCTGATCGTGGGAACAAGTATCAAGCTTGCGGCGTTTCCTCTTCATCAATGGCTTCCCAACGCCTACACGTTTGCGCCCTCTATGGTCGCCTCATTTCTTTCGGCGACCGCGACGAAGGTGGCCTACTACATCTTGGTCCGGGTGATATTCGGAGTTTTTGGGGCAGTGTTCATTTTTGAAACGATTGGACTTTCGAACCTTCTCTTGCCGCTTTCGCTGGCCGCCATGGTGGTGGGTTCGTTGGCCGCGATTCAGCAGACAAACATCAAGCGCCTGCTCGCTTACTCGAGCATCGCCCAGATTGGTTATATGACCTTGGGCCTCAGTCTGGCGAATTTAGACGGCTTGACAGGCGGCCTGGTCCATCTCTTTAATCATGCTCTGATGAAGGGTGGGCTCTTCTTGGTCGTGGCATGTGCACTCGCCAGGGTTTCCTCTCCGGATCTAGAAGCCCTGCGTGGGTTGGGCCGGAGAATGCCCCTGACGATGGCGGCTTTCGTCGTCGGTGGTTTGAGCTTGATCGGCGTCCCCGGGACAGTCGGCTTTGTGAGCAAGTGGTTTCTGGTGCTTGGCGCGCTTGACAGAGGTCTTTATTTCGTCGCTTTTCTCATCCTGGCGAGTTCCTTGCTCGCGGTTGTCTACGTCTGGAGAGTGGTGGAAATCATGTATTTCCATCGGGCGGGAGATGCCGTGGAGAGGGACGAGGCCCCTCTTTCGATGCTGATTCCGACTTGGATTCTGATCGGTGGCACGGTGTACTTTGGGCTCAATGCGAATCTGACCGCAGGCGTTGCGCATCGGGCGGCCCAATTTCTAATGGGCGGTGCATTATGAGCCCGGAGACATCCATTGGTCTCGCGATCTCGATACCGCTGATGGGTGCAGTGGGCATCGGCCTGGCCGGGCGCCGGCCCAATCTTCGCGAATTCGTAACCGTCATCTCTGCTCTGAGCGTGTTTGGAGTGGTGTTGAGCTTGATTCCTGGGGTGATGGCAGGAGATCGACCGGGCCTCACAGTTTTGGAGGTTATGCCCGGCCTAGCCCTTGCCTTTGAGGTCGAACCGCTGGGGATGCTCTACGGATTGGTGGCATCGGGGCTATGGATACCGACCGCCCTCTATGCGATTGGATACTGCAGGGGACACGGAGAAGAGAATCAGACGCGATTTTTCGTTTGTTTTGCCCTGGCAATCTTCGCCGCGCTGGGCATCGCGTTTGCGCGAAACTTGTTCACCCTCTTTCTCTTTTATGAAATTTTGACCCTCTCCACCTACCCACTCGTCACACACTATGGGAACGACGAGGCGCGTCGGGCAGGGCGAACTTATCTCGGGATCCTGCTGACGACGTCCATTCTCTTCCTGCTCCTGGCTATCGTTTGGACCTGGAAGCTGAGCGGAACCCTTGAGTTCACCCCGGGAGGTATTTTGGCCGGTCGGGTGGAGGGCCCCCTCGTCGCGGTGCTGCTGGCTCTTTATGCGTTCGGAACGGGAAAAGCCGCCCTGATGCCCTTTCATCGCTGGCTCCCCGCCGCGATGGTCGCTCCTACACCGGTTAGCGCTCTTCTTCATGCGGTGGCCATTGTCAAAGCGGGCGTATTCACTGTTATGAAAGTGATCGTCTACGTTTTTGGGATCGATTTTCTGAACGAAACGGGGGCCTCGATCTGGTTGATGTACGCGGCTTCATTCACTCTCTTGAGCGCGTCCGTCGTGGCTCTTACGAAGGACAACCTGAAGGCCCGACTCGCATATTCAACTATCAGCCAACTCGCCTATATCGTGCTGGGTGGGGCGCTGGCGACGGCTACCGGCGTTTTCGGGAGCGGTATGCATATCGCCATGCACGCGATGGGGAAGATTACGCTCTTCTTTTGCGCCGGAGCGATTTTTGTTGCATCCCACAAGAAAAACGTCAGCGAAATGGACGGACTGGGGCGAACCATGCCGTTTACCCTGTCGGCATTTTTCTTGGGTTCAATGAGTATTATCGGCCTACCTCCTACCGGTGGGGCGTGGAGCAAGTGGTATCTCGCCCTAGGCGCCGCCGAAGGCCATCACGCGATTTTTGTCGCGGTCCTCATGGTCAGCTCACTTCTGAGTATCGGGTACCTGATGCCGCTGGTCGGGCGAGCATTTTTCCTTGCTCCGAAGCCGGACCCTTCCAGTGGCGAGATGCCCAGTTCGGAAGGCCAGGACTCTTCGGCCGGCGGAGTGTGGTCGAATATCAATGAGGCGCCTTTTCTCTGCGTCGCGCCGCTGTGCGCAACGGCACTGGGTTGCGTGGCTCTCTTCTTTTTCGCGCCGGATATCCTCGGACTTCTTCAGACCATGAATTTCGGGAGATGAAATGAACGAAGACGGATCTAGACCTCCTCGTTGGCTCGAACGTCCAGGCAGCGTCCTTGCAATAATTCGTGCGCTTGCTCTGGTTTGTTCGTTAGTGGTCCTGGCAGATTTCTTCTACGAGAAACACGGCCACTATTCCTGGGAGAACTTCCCGGGTTTCTATGCGATTTTCGGCTTTGTCTCCTGTGTTGTCCTGGTCCTCGTGGCTACGCAGTTGCGGAAAATCCTCAAGCGCGACGAGGATTATTATGATTGAAGCCGTACCGCCGGGAATGATCTTGATCCTGGGCGCGTTGGCCGTTCCGGTTCTGGGCGGGTGGGTCCGGAAGGTCTATATGCTGGCCCTTCCGGTTCTTGGGTTTCTCCAGGTCGTACTGCTTCCCGCCGATTTTCTCTGGACCGTTCAAATGTTCGGATATGAGCTGACCCTTGTTCGCGTCGACGAACTCAGCCGGGTTTTTGCCTATGTGTTTTACATCGCGTCGTTCTTGAGCGTAGTTTATGCGTTGCACATCAAGGACAATATTCAGTTCGTCTCCGGGCTTATCTACGCGGGTGCGGCCATTGCTGCTCTCTTTGTGGGAGACCTGATCAGCCTCTTCGTGTTCTGGGAAGTCACAGCGATCGCGTCTCTGTTTCAAATTTGGGCGCGAAAAACTGAACGCGCCTATCGGGCGGGTCTCCGCTACCTGATCGTGCAGGTGGGGTCCGGAGTTTTGCTCCTGGCAGGGACGATTTTCCACTTCGCCGACACGGGATCCCTTGAGTTTGGTGCACTGGGTCTGGTGAGCCCAGGGACGACTCTGATCTTTCTGGCATTCGGAATCAAAGCCGCTTTTCCGCTCCTGCATGGCTGGCTCCAAGATGCATATCCCGAAGCCACCGTGACGGGAACCGTATTCCTCTCGGCTTTCACGACCAAGCTGGCGATCTATGCGCTGGCCAGGGGGTTTCCAGGTACCGAAATTCTGGTTCCTATAGGCGCGCTGATGACCGCTTTCCCGATTTTCTATGCGGTGATCGAAAATGATCTTCGCCGTGTGCTGGCCTACAGCCTTAATAATCAGCTTGGATTCATGGTGGTGGGCATTGGGATCGGAACCGAAATGTCATTGAACGGAACGGCTGCTCATGCGTTCGCCCACGTTCTCTACAAGGGCCTGCTCTTCATGGCCATGGGGGCGGTTCTATACCGCACGGGCACAATCAAGGGCTCGGAGCTGGGTGGACTCTACAAGTCGATGCCCTGGACCGCGGGTTTCTGCATTGTCGGCGCTGCTTCGATTTCTGCGTTTCCGCTCTTCAGTGGTTTTATTTCGAAATCCCTGATTCTGACTGCTGCCGCCGAAAATCATTACACGTTGACATTTCTGGTTCTTCTTTTTGCGTCCGCAGGTGTCTTTCATCACTCGGGTATCAAAATTCCGTATTTTGCGTTCTATGCCCACGACAGCGGTATTCGTTGCAAAGAGGCTCCAATGAACATGCTGGTCGCCATGGGGTGCGCGGCGTTTCTCTGCATCGCATTGGGGGTGGCACCCGGTTTCCTTTACGAAATCCTTCCCTATCCCGTCGATTTCGACCCCTATACGACGTCCCACGTGGTGAACCAGCTTCAGCTCCTCCTCTTCTCGGCGGCGGCCTTTGTGTTCCTACAAAAGACAGGCCTCTACCCGCCCGAACTCCGATCGGTGAACTTGGATGTTGACTGGATCTACCGGAAGGGGTTGCCCACGGTCATCGGCGGCGTGGGCGAATATCTGGGGCGGTCGATGGCGCGCTTCCGGGCGAGCGTTCTCGGAACAATCGGTACTGCGGTTCGTTATGTCCAGAGTCATCACGCGCCGACCGGAGCGCTTGGCGATCCTTGGTCGATTGGGGCTACGGCCCTGTGGGCGGCTCTCCTGCTCGTCGCCTATGTATTCATGGCCTACCGGTGAGTCCATTGCGCTCTCTCGGCGCGATCCGCTCTCGGGTGCCAGGCCTCTATCGCGGTGGGCAGTAGGTCGGCGGATTGTTCCGACTTGTGTCCTAGACTAGAGTCTGCCTCCGCCTCATTTAGGCCTGTTCCCTCCGGGCAGGCGCGCGAGTGGAATTGAGTTCGGCGGATACAAGGAGCCCCCAATGGCGAAGACTAAAAACGGAAACGGTCAGGTACGGCAAGGTGCTGAGTCCTTCGAACTGAAGATCGGCCTGGCCGAGATGCTCAAGGGCGGCGTCATCATGGACGTGACCGACGTCGACCAAGCCAAGATCGCCGAGGACGCGGGCGCTTGCGCAGTGATGGCGCTCGAGCGCGTTCCGGCCGACATCCGCCGAGATGGGGGCGTGGCGCGGATGAGCGCTGTGGACATGATCGAAGGCATTCAGCGCTCGGTCTCGATTCCCGTGATGGCGAAGGTTCGGATCGGACACATTGCCGAAGCTCGGGTCCTTGAGGCCCTGGGGGTCGATTTTATCGATGAGAGCGAAGTTCTTACCCCTGCAGATGACGAGCACCACATTGACAAGCATGGGTTCAAGTCGCCTTTTGTCTGTGGGGCGCGCAATCTCGGGGAGGCCTTGCGACGTATCGGCGAAGGCGCGGCGATGATTCGCACCAAGGGCGAAGCCGGGAGTGGAAATATCGTCGAAGCGGTGCGTCATCTGCGCTCGGTCTGCGGAGAAATCCGGGCGCTTCAGGCCCTGCGCGCAGAGGAACTGATGGCCCAAGCCAAACATCTTCAGGCGCCCTACGAGCTGGTTCGCTTTGTCCACGCCAACGGTCGTCTACCGGTGCCCAATTTCGCTGCGGGCGGAATCGCCACCCCGGCGGATGCTTCGCTGTGCCGCGAGTTGGGTGCCGAGGCGATCTTCGTGGGCTCGGGGATTTTCAAGAGCGAGGATCCTTCGGCCCGGGCTCGGGCGATCGTGCGTGCGAACAGCCATTGGGACGATCCGGTCGAGGTTGTGGCGGCGTGCCGTGGTCTGGCAAGCGCCATGGAGGGGATCGAGATGTCGACCCTGGCCGAGAGCGAGCGTTTGGCCAATCGGGGCTGGTAGCTGGCGCCCGCGGCGGGAAGAAAGCGGTGGTGGCAGACGGTCGGTGTGTAGGGGTCTTGGCAATCCAGGGGGCGGTGGATAAGCACCTGGGGATGCTCGAACGCCTGGGGGTTCATGGCACCCGTGTGCTGCGCAAAGAAGATCTCGACGGTCTAGACGCTTTGATCATCCCGGGGGGCGAGAGCACGACGATCTCCAAAGGATTGGACCGGCTGGGCCTCTTCGAGCCGATTCAAGCCTTCGCACGCTCTGGCGGGGCAATCCTGGGGACCTGTGCCGGCGCGATCCTGCTGGCCAGGGAATGCGAGAACCACCCGGTGCCCACCTTGGGGCTCCTCGATATGCGTGCGGTTCGCAACGCCTACGGGACCCAGGTGGACTCCTTTGTGGCTCCTGCCGATTCGGATGCCCCAGCGGATCTGGCCGCCATGCGATGCGTCTTCATTCGAGCCCCTCAGATTGCCGATTTGGGACCCGAGGTCGAGGTTCTTCTGCGGGTGGACGGGCTGCCGGTGCTGGTCCGTCAGGGCCGAGTTCTCGCCAGCACATTCCACCCGGAACTTGCCGACGATCCGCGGGTGCACGCGCTTCTGCTGGGGCTCTAAAAGACCCCGACCGGGCGGCTGGCTCCGAGTGCGCATTTGGGGTATCAATGCGCGCTCATTCGGGGCCAATGGAGCCCCTTCATCGAAAAATCCCTCAGCCCCATTGCCCGCGACGGTCCCCACCCGGCGTGATTCGGCAGCGGGCTCGGGCGCTCAAGGCGCCTGTCCAGGAGGAGGAGTCAAGCGTGCGGGAGTACGAACTGAACATCATCATCCAGCCGGAAATCTCGGAAGAGGGATCGGCGGCAATTCTGGGTCGTCTCGATGCTCTCCTCGAGGAGAGCTCGGCAACCCGGTTGCTCTGCGATGATATCGGCAAGCGAAAGCTGGCCTACGAGATCGACCGTTTCCAGAAAGGGCACTACTACCTGCTTTCCTTTCTCGATGCGGGACCGGTCGTATCTGAACTGGAAGGCGTGCTGCGTCTTGAGGAGTCGGTGCTGCGCTTTCTGACGGTCAAGGTCGACGACGATGTCGTCGACGTCGAAGCCCGCGTCGCTGCAGCCAAGGAGCGCGAGGAAGAACTCGCCAAGCGAGCTGCCGAGAAGGCGAATCGCGAGGCCGAGGATGCGAAGGCCCGGGCAGCGGCCGAGGCGCTAGCGGCCGAGAAGGCTGCGGCGGCTGCGGCCGAGAAGGCCGAGGCGGCTTCTGAAGCCGCTGATGCGCCCGCTGATTCGCCCACTGACGCGCCCACTGCAGCGCCCACCGCAGCGCCCACCGAAGAAGCGGTAGTCGTCGGTCCAGCTTCCGGCGCGGAGGCTGCTGACGAAGCCAGCGCCGAGGCGGCGGCGGAAGTCGCGGCCGAGCCCGCTGGGGAAGCGGCTGAAAGCGAGGAGGAATCATCATGAGTGAATCCGATGCCCCTAGACCCGGCGCCCCCAGAGAAAAAGGTCGTGCGGCCGAGTCCTCCGGACCGGCGAGAGGTTCCGAAGAGGGCCGTGGCAGTCGAGGGCCGGGGGGAGATCGCGGAGATCGCGGAGACCGCGGTCCTTCGCGCGGCACTTGGAGCGTTAAAGCCCGATTGCGCTCGGCAGCCCGGAAAAAGGCTCGGAAGGGCCAGAAGAAGGGCATGTTCCA
>DUCH01000062.1 GCA_012959865.1 Myxococcales bacterium
TCGCCCAGGAATGCCCGGCGATGTTTAGCCAGGCGATTCAAGCGGCTTCCATCGCGACCAAAAGCCGTCCCCAATACCTGCTGCGCCAGCCCCTGGAAAAACGTGCTGCCGCCGTTCGACGCGCCCTGGCCCGAGTCGCCTCGGCCCCCATGGCGGAAGAGATCCTCGCCGCCTACTTCGTCGAATGCCGCAAAGAGGTCTTGGTGGCTTGGCTCGACCGCGTTGGCCTCGCCCACGAAGATGGCGTCCTCAAGGACGAACACCCCAAGTGCCCGGCCAAAACGAAACTCACCCAGCACGTCAAAGGTTTCCTGGCCGAAGCGAAAGATCCCGACCGAGCCCTGCTCCTGTCGGCCTTTGGCGCCCAATCGGCCATCGATTGGCCCGCCCTCGACGGCCTGGTGGAGGCCGCCAAGGCCTAGGCCGGGCCCGGGTGCGCCGATCCCAGGTTGAGGAGCCCGGCTCCCGAACCGCCTTGGCATCGCGCGGACGCGGCCCGCTCAGTCGCGCAGGGTGATGGCCGCGTTGCTGATCAACACCTCGCCGCGCTCCTTGGACCGGGCTTCGATGATGAGCTTGTCGCCCTCGCGCCAATAGGACGTCTGATAGGTCTCACCCGGGAAGCCCACCCCCCGGAACCGCGCCTGGTAGCGCGCCACCCGGTCGGTATCGCCGCCCAGGGCGTGGTCCACCACCGCTTTGCACACGATGCCGAAGGAGCAGAGGCCATGGATGATGGGCTTATCGAAGCCCGCCATCTTGGCGATTTCGGGATCGGCGTGCAGAGGATTTTTGTCACCCGAGAGCCGGTAGAGCAGGGCTTGTTGGGGCAGGGTCGGGGACTCCACAACGCCATCCGCGTCGCGATCGGGCGGCGTGTTGCCCGCTTTGGGCCCGGGTTCGCCCCCAAAGCCTCCCTCCCCGCGCAAGAAGAGGCTGAAACGATTGGTAAAAAGCGGTTCGCCGGCCTCATCCCGAGACTCGACTTCGAGCACACAGAGCGCGGCCTTGCCCTTGTCCCAGAGTTCGGCCACCCGGCTGCGATTGGTCACCGTTGCGGCCGTGGGAAGCGGCTTGTGGAGCGTGATGTCCTGTTCACCGTGAAGCAGCATGGCGAAGTTGAAGGAAAGCCCTTCGACGTTGCCCATGCCCCCCATGGCCCCGAAGACCGGAATCACCCCGAAGCTGGGCAATACCCGCAAGTTCTTCTCGTAGGTGTATTCGAGTTCGCGCGCATCCGTCGCCGGAACGCCGGCTCCGATACCGAGGTGGTAGAGAATGACGTCGTCCTGGGTCCAGGAGTACTGACCTTCTCCGAGTTCGGCGCCCAGGGCCTTGCTGGGATCAATGGGCATTCTCGTCTCCTATATAACGGCTAAAAGTAACGGCTAAAAATTGAGTTCGTGCGATCCGCCCCGGCCCAATCGCCGCGACTGGACCGCTCGAAAGCCCAAGCACGCGGACAGCGTCGGCAATCCCCGAGCGCGGGGGCCACGGCGTCCTTCGGCCTCGGCGCCTACCCCTGAACTCAGTCCGACAATGCCTTCAAGATCAAGCCCATCTCATCGCCGATACTGCTGGGAATGATGTAGTCACCCGGTTCATGAATCTGGGCAAAATTGGCCTGAATGTCCTCGGCGGTCGGGGTCGCGCCCTTCTCCGTCCATCCGGGCGCCAGGCCGATGAAAATCCGCGCAAAGCGGCCGCCGCCGACCGAATACACCGCGTGGCTTTCTTCGTTGGCTTCGGAGCAGAGATAGATGACCAGCGGAGTCACATTTTCGGGTTCCAAGCGATCCGCCAAAGCACCCAGCAGTTCTTCGGTCAGGCGCGTCTTCGCAATCGGGGCGATCACGTTGGACTTGATATTGTTCTTCGCGCCTTCGACAGCCAGTACGTTCGAGAGCCCCACCAACCCCATTTTGGCGGCCCCGTAATTGCTTTGGCCAAAATTCCCGAAAACCCCCGCCGCCGAAGTGGTGTGGACGAAGCGTCCGTAATTTCGCTCCTTCATGGCGCGGAAGGCGGGTTGAGAAACGTAGAAAGCGCCCTTGAGATGGACGTCGATAACGATCTCAAGCTCTTCGGGCGAGAGTTTGACAAAGGACTTGTCGCGCAGGATACCCGCATTGTTGACCACGATGTCCACCTGGCCAAAATTGTCCAGTGCGGTCTGCACGATGGCCTCGCCCCCTTCGGGCGTCGACACGGAATCGTAATTGGCTACCGCTGTGCCGCCGGCTTCCTCGATTTCCTTGACCACCTGGTCCGCCATGCTGCTGCTGCCGCCGGTGCCATCGGAGGCGCCCCCGAGATCATTGACCACCACCTTGGCGCCTCGGCGGGCAAACTCGACCGCATAGGTGCGCCCAAGGCCGCCGCCAGCGCCAGTTACCACCGCCACGCGATCGTCGAATTGAATGTCGCTCATGGTCTTTTTCTCCCCTTAGGCCGCCCAGGGCGGGGTCTACGATTCCACTGAATCCGAAACCCTAGCCCGAATCCAAGGGCACTGCCGTCGGCCGAAACCCCTTCGAAAGGCAAGCAGAAGCCTGTAGAAGCCGAAACGGCCGATGCGCTCCAGACCAAAAAGTACGAGCGGTTTTGCCTGAGGTCCGACGCCATGACCGCTGAAACTGGCAACCCTCCGTTTTCAGAAAGGCCTGTTTTCGCCGGGCCGGATCGTGTACGACTCGCGCTTGTCACGGGAATGGCCCCGTGCCGGAGATCAAACGTCTGGCCCACCCGCAGATCCACGACCTCAGTCTCGACTTCGAAGCGCGCATGACGGACTCGCCCCTGGCCTCGTTGGTTCGTGGGGCGCCGACGACCCTTCAGGTCAATCTCACCAAACGGTGCAACCTGGCCTGCCATCACTGCCACGTGGAGTCGGGACCCAAGCGAACCGAGCAGCTCTCCCGGGCGGGCTGCCAACGGATCCTGGACCTCCTCGCCCTCAATCCGCAGGTAGAGACTCTGGACCTCACCGGGGGGGCGCCGGAACTCCACGAGGGCTTTCGCGACATGGTGCGCGGCGCCCGCAGCCTGGGGCGGCGCGTGATCGATCGCTGCAACCTTACGGTCCTCTTCGAGCCCGGACAGGAGCAGACTGCCGAGTTTCTGGCCAAGCACGGCGTGGAAATCGTCGCGTCCCTTCCGTGCTACCGCCGGGAGAACGTCGAGCAACAACGCGGCCGTGGCGTATTTCCCCTTAGCATCGAGGCACTCCAGGCCCTCAACACCCTGGGGTATGGGGGCGGCGACCCGGAGCACACCCTGAATCTCGTCTACAACCCGGTGGGCGCCGTCCTTCCCCCGGAACAAGTGGAACTCGAAGCCGAGTACCGCCAACGGCTGAATGACGACTTCGGCATTCGTTTCGACCGACTGCTGACCCTGACCAACATGCCCATCAAGCGATTCGCCCGAAGCCTGGAACGCCGGGGCGAGTTGCGCGCGTACATGTCCCTGCTGGTCACCCACTTCAACCCGGCGACCCTACCCGGCCTCATGTGCCGCAGCCTGATCAGCGTCGACCACTGCGGCAATTTATTCGACTGCGATTTCAATCAGGCGTTGGGTTTACCCGTACCCGGCCCGGCCCTGGATATTTGGAGCGTCGACGATTTGACCCATTTCGAGGGTCGACGGATCCAAACCGCGCCCCATTGTTTCGGTTGCACGGCGGGCTCGGGCTCGGGTTGCAGCGGTGCCCTGATCCAGAGCAGTGGGTGAGCAAACTCGGTACCATTCGTCCCCGATGACCTCTCTTCAACAATCCAATCCGCCGGGGTCATCCCCGAGCAAACCACCCCAACGCCCATTCCTCCGGCTTCGAGGGATTTTGATGGGCTTGGCGGCCGCAGTCGCGCTCTTCTGGGTCGCCCGAATGGGTGGCGACTCCATTCCCGCCGCAGTGAACTGGCTGGAGAGCCTCGGCGACTGGGGACCTTTGTTCTTCATCGGCCTCTACGCGCTGGCCACTGTGCTCTTCATCCCCGGCTCGATTCTCACCCTGGCCGGAGGCGCCCTCTTCGGCCTGGCGAGCGGCGTCGTCTACGTCTTCGTCGCGGCCCTCCTGGGCTCCTCCCTGGCATTCCTGATCGCCCGCTACGGGGCGCGGGCATGGATCGAGGAAAGACTCGGTTCGAGCCCACGCTTCGATGCGCTGGATCGCGCTATCGGCCGGGAGGGGCTCAAGATAACCTTCCTACTGCGCCTCTCCCCGGCCTTCCCTTTCAGTTTCCTCAATTATGCCCTGGGGCTCACTCGAGTCAGCCTGCGCGACTACCTGATCGCGTCCCTGGGCATGCTTCCCGCAACGTTTCTCTACGTCTACTCGGGCCATGTCATCGGCGACGTCGCCCGCTTGGCGGGCGGAGCGAACCCGGAGCGCGGCGTGGGCGATTTTCTCGTGCTGGCCCTGGGCCTCGGCGCCACCATTGCGGTCACCGCCGTCGTGACGCGGACCGCGCGCCGGGCGCTCGCGGAAGCCACCGAACTTCACACGCTGACCGACCGGGAGTCGCAATAGAGTCATGCTGCGCGAAAACGATTCCGACCAACGGCTTCTCGACCTCGTCCGTCCCTCGGGATGGCGCAATCCCGTGCCCGCCGGCCGATACAACCTGGTGGTGATCGGGGCCGGCACCGCAGGACTCGTGACCGCCGCCGGGGCCGCCGGTCTCGGCGCCCGAGTCGCGCTCATTGAGCGGGCCGAACTCGGAGGCGACTGCCTGAACGTCGGCTGCGTCCCCTCCAAGAGTCTGCTGCGAAGCGCGCATGCCCGGGCGGAGATTCGCGAAGCCGAGCCGCTCGGCATCCGCATGGAAGGCGAAGCCTCCGTTGATTTCCGCGCGGTGATGGAGCGAATGCGCGCCGTACGCGCCCGCATCGCGCCCAACGACTCGGCCGCACGATTCAGCGAAGAACTCGGCGTCGATGTCTTTTTCGGCGAGGGGCGCTTCGTGGGTCGGCGCCACGTCGAGGTGGCGGGGCAACGGCTCGCTTTCCGCAAGGCCGTCATCGCCACCGGCGCCCGGGCCGCTGTGCCCCCCATCCCCGGCCTGAAGGAGGCGGGCTACCTCACTAACGAAAACGTCTTCGACTTGGAGTCGCTGCCGAATCGATTACTGGTCCTCGGCGGAGGGCCCCTGGGATGCGAGCTTGCCCAAGCCTTCGGACGCATGGGTGCCCGAGTTACCCTAGTCGAGTTGGCCGAACAGTTTCTCGCGCGTGAAGATCCCGAAGCAGCAGCGCTCCTCCTCGATCAGCTGGGCCGGGACGGCGTCGATGTCCGACTGGCGACGTCGCTTGTGCGCGTCGAAGGAACTCCCGGCGAAGTCAAAACAGCCACACTCGGAAAATCCGGCCGCGAGGAAGCGCTCGCCTGCGATCAAATCCTGGTGGCCGTCGGTCGCACGCCCAACCTTGAAGGCCTCGGACTTGAGGCCGCGGGCGTCCGTTCTCATCCCAGAACGGGCATCGAGATCGACGACTACTTTCGAACCCACAATCCGCACGTCTACGCCGCGGGCGATGTTTGCATGGAACTCAAGTTCACTCACGCGGCCGACTTCGCGGCCCGAGCGGTGATCCAGAATGCCCTCTTCGCGGTCGGCCCCTTGGGTCGCAAAAAACTCAGCGCCTTGACGATTCCGTGGTGCACCTATACCGATCCCGAGATTGCCCATCTTGGGCTGAGCGAAGCCGAGGCCAGCGCAAAGGGAACTCCGGTGGAAGCGTTCGTCCGACCCTTCAGCGAGGTCGACCGCGCCATCGCCGATGGCCGGGACCGGGGCTTCGTGAAAATTCTCGTCAAGCCGGGCAGCGACCGCATTCTGGGGGCCACGGTGGTGGGCTACGGGGCCAGCGACCTGATTGGTGAGATCGGTGTCGCCCGGGCGGCGGGCCTCGGACTCGGTGCCCTGGCCGGGGTCATCCATCCGTACCCCACGCGTTCGGAAGCGATTCGCCAGCTGGGAGACGCCTTCAATCGCACCCGGGTAACCCCCACTGTCAAGCGGATCCTGGCGGGCTACTTGGCCTGGCAACGCTAGAGAATGCCGAAACCCGTCACCGTGGTGAGCGGCATTCCGCGCTCGGGTACATCATTGATGATGAACATTCTGCAAGCGGCCGGGCTGCCGATCCTCAGCGATGGGAAGCGCGAACCCGACGCTTCGAATCCCCGGGGCTACTTCGAACTCGATGCCGTCAAGCGAAGCCGGCGAGATACGGGCTGGTTGACGGCTGCACCCGGTGGCGCGGTCAAGATCATCCACTCACTGCTCGATTGTCTCCCCGATGACTACACGTACCGCGTGATCCTCATGCGACGGCCCATTGCGGCGGTGGTGGCCTCCCAGAACCGGATGCTCGACCTGCAGGGAAAGCACCAACCCGGGCTCGGGGACGAGCGCCTGAAGGCGATCCTGCTGTCGCAACTGGAAGAGAGTAGAAAACTGCTTGCCGCCAAGCCGTGCTTCGACTGGATCGAAATCGATTACCCCAGCCTGATCGACCAACCGCAGCCCGCCCTGGAAGCCCTGGGCGATTTTCTCGGGTTGTCCCTTCAGATCGAGAAGTTGATCGGGTGCATCGATCCAACACTCCAGCATTGAGCCCATCGTTTCTGGCAAACCATGGCGAGTCTCGATCCCACAGGAAGAAAAGCGAAAGGAAAAAATGAATCGCACCCATTTCGTTGCGCGAGGCCCGAGGAATTCCTCCATCCGGCTCATTGTATTGTTCGCCGGGGGCCTCACCCTGGCATTTGCTTCACTCGGGGGATGCACCTCTGCGGAGAACTCCGGAGTTCGATCCGTTCCCCAAGAAGAAATCGTGCACGGGCTCAGCCTTGGGAGAACGCCGATTCTACTCGATGTTCGCAGCCGGGAAGAGTTCGCCGGGGGGCATCTTCCGGGCGCCGTCCTGATACCCGTCGATGAACTTCCCGGGCGCTTGGAGGAACTCCGTCAGCTCGGCGCGGAACGCGAGATCGTGGTGTACTGCGAAAGCGGACGGCGCGCGCTCCGAGCCGCCGAGGCCTTGGTCTCCGAAGGCTTCGGCCGGGTTGGGCACCTCGAAGGGGACATGTCGGGCTGGCGGACGAGCGGTCTGCCCGTCAAGCGATAAACCACCCGGTCCGCCCGCCAGCGCGTCCATCCACCCTTCCCGCAGTCCATTTCCCGCTTCGCTCGCTCGCTTGCTCGTCGGGGAACCAACTGGCCACCGCCGTAGAAATTGGCGATGGTTCCTCCCTCCTCCAATTCCCCACGCTGACCCCAGCGCGCCATCAAAGCCTTCGGAGATCAGAAGTCCATGCCGAGCCTCCTTCGCTTCCTCGGAATCCCTCGACAATCGGGTTCGGACCCCAGCAACCAGGCCGACGAAGCCCTGCACCCCATCGCGTCCGCCCTTGATGCTCTCGACCCCGATCGGGCTCGCTTCTTCGCGGCCTTCGCCTACGTGCTGGCGCGAGTTGCGGGAGCCGATCTCCAGATGGATCGTTCCGAAACCGATTCCATGGCCGAGACCCTCGCCAAGTTGACGGGCATCCCCGAGGACGAGGCGCGCCTGGTGGTGGAAATAGCGTGTTCCCGGATGGACGATCTCGAGGCTACCCACAATTACCTGGTGACTCGCGAGTTCGGGCGCCTGAGCGATACCCCGGAGAAAATCCAACTCCTCGAATGTCTCTACGCCGTGGCTGCGGCCGACGGCGTCATCAGCGGAGACGAGACCAACGAAGTGGCGAGCATCGCCGAAGAGATCGGACTCACCCGCGCCGATGCGACTGCCTTGCGGTCGCGCTTCCGCGACAAGTTGGCAGAATTTCAGAAGCTTAAGAGCGAGGGCAAGGGCAAGAACTAAGGGCGGCGCTGCGAGCCCCTAGCTTCGAACCAGCAGCAATGTGCGCGGATCGAGGCCCACGTGCAGATCCTGAAGATCCTCGTTCTCATGGTCCTTGATTGCCCGCAGGGTAATTTCATCGCCCTTGGCCTCGAGGGTGACGATTACGTTGATCAGATCTTCGCAACCCGAGAGCGCGGCCAGGGGGTCGCCTTCTGACTCGGCATCCAAGGTGAACCAGACTTCCGCTGCAAGATCGGCGACCAGGGACCGAACGCCAGCCAGGTCGTCCCGCGTCACTTGAGAGCCCTCAAGGCCATCGATCACGATCAGGGTCGGGCGGACGCCTGCTTCGGCCTCCACCTTGAGCGAATCGCTAAGCTTGCTCGCGCTGAAACCATCCCCTCGGTAGGCGCGAATGCGGCGGTGGTCATCGATCTCCGCATGAATCTCTGTGGGGTTGTCCATATGCGTGCTCGCTGCCAAAGCGAGGTAGACGGTGTCGTAGTAGTCCCGTACGTGGGAAACCGTCTGATTCATGGCCACATGGAGAACGGTGCCCCCTCGCAGCAACTCGTCGATGGCCACACCCACCAGAAAGGAAGTTTTTCCGACTCCGTGGGCAGCCACACAGGCCCCGAGGTTTCCAACGCCCAGTCCGCCGTGCAGGCCCTTCTCGAACAATCGCATGGGACTGCGCGCATTAATGAATTTTCTGTACATCCAGCCCTCTCTTGGCTCGGTAGCCGATCAATCTTCTTCGTCGGGGATTTTTGACTTGTACTTCTCTTTCAATTCCTTCTGGACCTCCGACGGAGCAGGCGCGTACTTGGCAAATTCCATCGTGAATTCCGCCTTGCCTTGGGTCATCGAGCGAAGATCCGTGGCGTATCCGAACATTTCGCTGAGGGGCACTTCGGCTTCGACCCTCGAGAATCCGTCCTCTTCGGCGGAGCCGATGATGTGCCCGCGGCGCTGCATGATCGTCTTGAGAATAGCCCCCTGGAACTCGCCAGGACCCTCCACCTCGAGCTTCATGATGGGCTCCAGAATCTGGGGCTTGGCCAAATCATAGAACTTGCGAAAGGCGCCGCGAGCCGCGGCCTGAAAAGCCATCTCCGAGGAGTCCACGCTATGGGACTGACCGTCATCGATCACGACGCGGACGCCGAGAACCGGAAAGCCGATCAAGCGGCCCCGGGCAAGGGACTGGCGGAAACCCTTTTCAACCGCCGGGATGTATTCCGTCGGAATCGAACCCCCTCGAATTTCGCTGACAAATTGGAAATCGTGATCTCCATCGTCGCCATCGGGGATGGGCTCGGCGTAGCCCGCCACCCGGCCAAACTGACCCGAACCGCCCGTCTGCTTCTTGTGGGTATACGTAAAATCCACACGGCGCGAAATAGTTTCGCGGAACGCTACCTGGGGCTGGCCGGTTTCGACTTCGCAACCGTATTCGCGTTTCATGCGCTCGACATAAACGTCGAGATGGAGCTCGCCCATCCCCGAGATCACGGTTTCGTTGCTTTCTCGATCAACCTCCGAGTGGAAGGTCGGATCCTCGCGTACGAAGCGACCCAGGGCCTTGCCCATGTTGTCCGTGGTTTTCTGATCCTTCGGCTTGATGGAGAGCGAGATCACCGGATCGGGGACATGCATCGAACTCATGGCCATATCGATCTTGCCGTCGGTAAAGGTATCCCCCGACGCGCAGTCGACGCCAAAGAGCGCCACGATGTCCCCCGCAGACGACTCGCTGATTTCCTGCATCTCGTCGGAATGCATTCGAACCAAACGGCCGACCTTGACTTTCTTCTTGTTGCGCGAGTTGTAGATCGTGTGGCCCTTGGCCAGGGATCCCTGATAGACACGCAAATAAGTGAGCTGGCCATAGCGCGTATCCTCGAGCTTGAACGCCAGGGCGACCAGGGGCTTGTCGGGGTCGCTAAAAACTTCGATTTCGGCTTCATCGTTCGAGAGATCGACGCCGGTGTTCCGGATATCCAGAGGGCTCGGCAAGTATGCATTCACCGCATCCAAGAGCGGCTGTACGCCCTTGTTCTTGTACGCCGAGCCCAGGAAGACCGGAGTCAGATCCATGGACAGGGTTCCGAGTCGAGTGGCTTGGTGGATCAGCTCCTCGGTCACATTCTCCTCGAGAATCGCCTCGGTGAGATCGTCCGAGAACATCGATACCGCATCCAGCATGGTCTCACGGGCGGTCGCTGCCGCGTCCTGCATGCCCGCCGGAATTTCCGCCTCGGTGATCGTTTCGCCGTTGTCACCCTCGAATACCAGCGCCTTCATGCGGACCAGGTCGACCACGCCCTCGAAATCAGCTTCGAGGCCAATGGGCAGCTGAAACATCACCGCGTTGTGGCCGAGCTTCTCGCAGAGTTGCTGGGTCACCTTCGCGGGATCCGCCCCCGAGCGGTCCAACTTGTTGATGAACGCGATGCGCGGAACGCGGTATCGCTTCATCTGACGGTCCACCGTCATGGATTGAGACTGCACACCCGCCACGCCGCAGAGAATCAGCACCGCACCATCGAGTACGCGCAGCGCCCGCTCGACCTCGATGGTGAAATCCACGTGGCCTGGCGTATCAATGATGTTGATTTCGGAATCGCCCCAAACGCAATGGGTCGCCGCCGAGGCGATTGTGATCCCGCGCTCGCGCTCGAGTTCCATGGAGTCCATGGTGGCCCCGACCTCGTCCTTGCCGCGAACTTCATGGATGGCATGGATACGACCGGTATAAAAGAGCACGCGCTCGGTCAGGGTCGTCTTGCCCGAGTCGATGTGTGCGCTGATTCCGATATTCCTGATGTTCTCGATGTCACTGACCATGATTCGCCTCGGTTAAACGCTGAGCGGAGGGCACAATACGCCGCTTCCGACGGGTGGTCGATCTCAATACCACACAGTTTCGGGGGGTTATTGGAAGATCGAGCGGGCCGCACATTAGCGGGCCAACGCGCGCTCTGCGACCCCGAAAATTCGCATAGCTCACGAAAGCACCTATGCCCGCGGGGAATGAACCTCTCCTCGCGGCCGTCGTCAGCCATCGGCTATCTCACGGCCAACACTGAGCGCGCGCGCGCTTTTTCTTGACCCGGGAGTCGCGTCCGAGTGAAAAGCCGCAAAAGCGGCCCCGCGAGCCCCACGGAAGGCCGCATCCCTGTAGCGTTTAAGGCCCGTCTACTTCAAACGTTCGCCCACCGAGAGCCCGAATTCCGAAGCGGAAAGTTTTTTGCCCTCAGGCCCCCGCCAGCGCGCGATCCGCAGAATCGTATCCCCCTGGGCCGCAACCGCGGCGGGACCGTCTGCAGGAATCTCCAGCAGCGTCCCCGCTGGAGCGCCGTGCGCCGACTCGGCAAGCGTACAACCGAAGAGGCGAACCGTTTCCCCGGAACGCTCGGCCCAGGCACCCGGCTGGGGGTCACAGCCGCGAATTCTCCGGTCGACTTCCACACCCGGCCGACTCCAGTCGATGCGGGCCACCCCGTCGTCCACCAGCGCCTGGAAGCTCGCGCCGGCTTCGGCTTGCGGGGTGAAGCTCGCGGTTCCCTCGGCGACCGCGGTAACGGCCTCCACCAAGGCTTCAACGCCCAGGGGATAGAGTTTATCGAAGTAGAGCGAAGCGCTCGTCGCATCGGGAGCGATCCTCACCCCACCCTTCTGGATCACGATCGGCCCGGTATCCACACCGGCATCGGGGCGGAAGACCGTGACGCCGGTCTCACGAACCCCCTCGATGATCTGCCACGCCAAGGCGTTTCCGCCGCGAAACGCGGGCAACAACGAGGGATGAAAGCACAGGGAGCCCAGGCGCGGTGAATCCACGATCTCCGGCGGGAGGATGGCCGTGGTGAATGCCAGCACATTGAGTTCGGCCCCGTGGCCACGGTATTCATCCAGGCGCTCCGCCATGGCGACGCCCTTTCGGCGGTAGGCCCTATGGCGATAAAGGGGCCAGTCGCGCTCGAGGCTTTCTGCGGCAAGGGGATCGACTCGGCCCCGAGCGTCGGGGGGAACGTGAACCGCAGCCAGAATATGACCCGCTTCGGCCAGTCGAACGGCCACCTCTCGGCCGAAGGGCGCTTGTCCGAATAGGGCGATGCGGAGGCTCATGGGTTCGAGCCTAACACTTCGGAGCAACGATCACGCGCCGCCGCCTAGACGGGCACGCGACTGCGATCTCCCACGACGCCGCGCGTGCGGGCCGGCGAACCGAAGGCCAGGGAATGGGGAGCGATCGACGAAGTCACCAGCGAGCGCGTGCCGATCACGCAATGATCGCCAATCGTCACCCCGGCCAGAATCGTGACATCTGCGGCGACCCAAACATGATCCCCAATCTCCACCGCTTGGGGCCTCTCCGGGCGTTTCTCGTCGATGGCGTGCTGGTCCGAGTCCCAGACCCGAGTGCCCGGACCCAACCAGGTTCCGCGACCCAGCCGAACCCCAGCTTTTGCGGAGACCTGGGCACCGTTGAGAAAACCTTCGGGGCCGATTTCCAATCGGGCTCCCCCATAGGCGTTCAGAATCACCGGAGCAAGATCACTGCGCAGCCAGGTGTTCTCACCGACCACGATCTCGCCCCCGGTCCGCACGGAAATCCGAACTCCGTCCGCACGGCGCTCGGTCACCACGCCCGGGCCAATTCGAACCTTCGCGCCGGGCTCAAGCGCAAAAGTCGCCCGGGCAAAGGCCGACGATGCGCTGGGATGAATCTCGAGACCCGGGTGCCGGCGCATCAGGACCCGCAGCCGACGACGATCTGCGGCGGCCACGACTCGCATATAGATGGCCAGCCAACGGTTGCTCATCCTGGACCTATCTCGGAGAATCGCGAGGCGCGTTCAGGGAGCGTTCTGGCCCTCACGCAGGCGGAAGGTGATGAATCCATGGGTCGGATCATAGGGAGACAAGCCCACTGTCACCCGATCCCCAGGAATGACGCGAATGCGGAAGCGCCGCATCCGCCCGGAAAGTTGCGCGGTCACGTTCTGGCCCGACTCAAGGGTAATTTGATAGCGACCCCCGCCGAGAATTTTGTCGACGCTGCCCGTCGCTTGAATGAGGTCGTCTCTTGCCAAGTGCCGCTCTCCATGGGCCCCAACCGGTCCCTCTGCAACCCGATAAGTCGGGACCGCCTGTCGAATATACCAACGCCGGGACGGATTCGGGTGCTGTGCGGGTCGGGGACTGCCCCTCCAGCCCTATCCAGGCGGGGCGCACGCTAGCACGGGGGCTGTGCGGCGGCGAGTAAACCGAGCCCCCCGCCGAACCCCGTTGGGGGGGTGGAGTGCTAGGGTGAGCCAAGCCGGGAGAGGTGCCGGAGTCCGGTTGAACGGGCCTGATTCGAAATCAGGTGAAGGTGCAAGCCTTCCGTGGGTTCGAATCCCACCCTCTCCGCCACGATTGCGGCTCGGCGTTCCACCGCCGGGCGTGTTGCGGAGCCGATCGGCCAGGGTCTTACGGCGTTTGACCCTGGCCCGGCGCGGCTGTACTTTCGCACCTCGTGTGCCGAGGGGTGACCGCAGGGTCCTGCTCGAGTTCGGGATCCTGTGAACCCGGTCAGATCTGGAAGGAAGCAGCCGTAGCAGGAATTCGGCTGCGGGTGGGGTCGCCCTGCGGTCTCTCCTGGGCACACGAGCACTACTACAAGAGCACAAGAGCACCACTACAAGAGCACACGATTCCCGACCCCGGAGAAACGGGTGGGCAGAGCAACTTTCAGCGCGCCGCCGGTGGACTCCCGATGGACTCCGCCCCAGGCTTCAGGACGGAAACCGAAAGCGCCGATTCCCGAGATCAATCCCCCAATCTGCTTCCCCAACGTCGGGACGGCGCTGTTAGGAAAATCCTTGTGAGCTATCAGGTCATCGCGCGAAAGTGGCGACCGCAAACTTTCGATGAGGTTACGGGTCAGGAGCACGTCACCACGGCGCTCCGCAACGCGATCGCAATGGATCGGGTTCCCCATGCGATGCTTCTCACTGGCCCCCGCGGCGTCGGCAAGACAACCCTGGCTCGGATCCTGGCCCGCTCGCTGAACTGTGACGAAGGTCCCACGGAAACCCCGTGCGGCAAATGCTCCCCGTGCACGGAGATCGCCACCGGAATCTCCCACGACGTTCAAGAGGTCGATGCGGCCAGCCGAACCGGTGTGGAAGATGTTCGCAAACTGATCGAGGCCATTCGCTATGCACCTTCACCCGGCAAGCACCGGATCTTCGTGGTGGACGAGGTCCACATGCTTTCGACACCGGCTTTCAATGCCCTGCTGAAAACCCTCGAAGAACCCCCGCCGAGCAGCCTCTTTGTTTTGGCCACCACCAACCCTGAAAAGATCCCTTCCACGGTCGTCTCGCGTTGTCAGCGCCACGACCTTCGCCTCTTTACCACTCAGGAAGTCGCCGACCGCCTAAAGGAAATCTGCCACAGCGAAGAAATCGAGATCTCCCAGAAAAGCCTTCGAGACTTGGCCCGGGAGGGACAGGGGTCCATGCGCGACTCGCAGACCCTCCTCGATCAGGCCATCGCCTATGGGGGAACCCAAGTCGACGACAGCACCGTGAGCCGCATGCTCGACTTGGTCGATCACCGCGTCCTCCAGGCGATCGTCGAGGCGTGCATCGATTCGGAACCCGCCGCGGCCCTGGAAATGACTCACAAAGCCCTGCAATCGGGGGCCGACCCCGAACGATTTTGCAAATCACTCGTCGGGCTGTTGCGCGACCTCGTCGTCCTCTGCGTCGCACCCAACGTCGAGGGATTGGTCGAAGCCGGCGAAGAGGAGCGCAAAGCCTTGGCGACTCTGGCCAAGCACGGGGGCGCCACTCGGCTGCGACGGATGTTCAAGGCCCTTCTGGCCGAACTCGAAGACCTCACCTGGGCTCCCGAACCCGTCGCCATTCTTGAAATGGCGTTGATCCGGCTCGCCACACTGCCCAAGGGCGAGGACGTCGCCGAACTCCTGGAAAAACTTCGGCGTCTCGAACAGTCGGGGGCCGATTCGCGAGACCCCGGGCCCTCGGCGAGTGACGGTGGGGCCGGCGAGGCTGAGGGAGGGCCCCCCGGAACGAATCGTCCTGGCGCTGGAGGCCAGGACGGAGGACACGGTCAAGAACCACGAAGTGGGGGGAGCAAAAGCCAAGCGAGCCCCACGATCTCGGGCCCGTCGGATTCGCAATCTCCGCCGGACAGGGAATCCGAGCCGAACTCATCGGCCACTTCGCCCCACCGACCCCATCCACCGAAACCCGGACAGACAGGCGCCTTGAAGAGCAAGCCAACCCCCCTGAGCCCGACCAACCCCGCTCGGGCGACCGAAGCTCCGGCGACTGGGGGGACGGGCAACCCGCCGGGGGCGACCCTGGACATCGTCTTCGATCGTCTTCGCGTCTTCGCCGCGAAGACCAACCCGCCGCTTTCGGGCTCGCTCGAGAGTGCCCGACTGGTCGAGCAAAAACCGGACTCTCTTCGCATTGCTCCGAGTTCTCTCTTCCAGGCGAAGCGCCTGGAAGATCGGTTGCCCGACCTCCAGGCCTTGGCCAGCGAATTTTTTGAGCGCGAAGTTAAAGTTGAAATTTCTGCATTGAGCACGCCGCTCGATCCTAGCCGCAGAACCAAGATGGGCGGCTCCCAAAGCGAGCGCGAGCGTGAGAAAATCCACGCCGCGCTGAATCATCCAGTTCTCAATGAGGCGATCAAGGCACTCGACGGAGAGATCGTAAAGATCGTCCCTCTGGGTGGGGAGCAGTCCAAGTGAGTGCACCGGACATGAACGAGATGCTCAAGCAAGCCCAGCGCGTCCAGGAGCGGATGGCTGAACTCCAGCGCGACCTCCTCACCCGGCGCTACGAGGCCACCAGCGGCGGCGGGATGGCGACCGCAGTGGTCAGCGGGCAACTCCGGGTCCTCGAGCTTCGTGTCGAACCTTCCCTGATCAGCGCCGGCGATCAAGAAATGATTCAGGACTTGGCCGTGGCTGCGATCAATGCAGCACTGGAGAAAGCCCAGGCGAGCGTCCAGCAAGAACTTCAAAACCTCCAAGCCAGCATGATGAGACCCACCCCTGGAGGCCCGGGCTAACCCCATGGCGGCCACACGTCGGTCAGCGGGAGGTGCGTCCCCGGCAATGCAGCGCCTGGCCGCGGCCCTCCGTCGCCTGCCCGGGGTGGGCGAGAAATCGGCGGCCCGTATCGCGTACTTCCTTCTCGGAGCTCCCGATGAACTGATCGGGGAACTCTCTGACGCCATCGCTCGGATCAAGGCCGACACCGTGATCTGCGAGTCCTGTTTCAACCTGGGCGTGGACAGCCCGTGCGCGATCTGCGCCAATCCGCGCCGGGATTCGGCGTCCATCTGTGTTGTCGAAGAACCCGCCGATCTCGCTTCCATCGAGCAGAGCGGAAGCTTCAAGGGGCTCTACCACGTACTCGGTGGAGCCCTTTCCCCCATCGACGGCATGGGGCCGGAAACCCTGCGCATCGGCGAACTCCACAGCCGAGTTCGGGCGGGGGGAGTGCGCGAGGTCATCTTGGCCACGAATCCCAACGCTGAGGGCGACGCCACAGCCCACTTCATCGCCGATCGGCTGAGAAACACGGGGGTAGCGCTCACCCGAATCGCCTACGGGATGCCCCTCGGAGGTGATCTCGAATATGCGGACCACGTGACCATCGGCCGTTCAGTAGAAAACCGCAGGGCTCTCGATTAGGTTTCGCTCGCCCTTGCGAGCCACCCGCAAGCTCCACGCAGTCCCCGCCTGAAATGCGCCTTAAGCCAAGGGCGAATGCGGCCGATTGCTTCAGGGGCCTCGGGTTCGAGGTGAACCGCGAAGTCCAAGCGTTGAGGCTCGGCCGAAAGTGCCGGAAAGCAACGAGGAGTGGGGATTTCTCCCATGCGCCAAATTCAATTCGACTTACAAAAAGAGACTTCCGCGGCGATCCAGATCGTCATCGATGGGCTCCTCGACGATTCAGGAGCCCGCGGAGTCTTTATCGTCGACCGGGTTGGCCAATTGATCGGCCAGGCTGGAAGAATGGGGGAACTTGACACCACCAGCCTCGCCACCCTAGCGGCCGGCGCTATAGCGGCCACAGGCGGCCTGGCCCAAATTCTGGGTGAAGAAGAATTTCCGACCCACTTTCATCAGGGCGAACGCGGTAGCCTTCATATGACCCTGGTGGACGATCGAGGAATCCTGATCGTCATCTTCGACGACAAAAACGCCCTGGGGCTTGTGCGGCTTCGGGCCCGAAGGGCTGGGGCCGAACTCGCCACAGTCTTCGAACACAGCCAGAAAAAACAGGAAGCCAAAGGACCCGACAATCGAACGGCCTTCGCCGATTTCACGGACGAAGAAATCGACAACCTTTTTTCGGATTGAGTACCCCCTAAAAATGTCATTTATCAACTACGCGGCGCGCGAAATCAATTGCAAGATCGTCTACTACGGTCCCGGGTTGTGCGGGAAGACGACGAACCTGCAGTATGTCTACGCCAAGACAAACCCGGACCTCAAGGGAAAGATGATCTCCCTGGCTACGGAGACCGAGCGAACCCTGTTCTTCGATTTCCTTCCCCTGGCCCTGGGAGAAATCCGCGGCTTCAAGGCCCGCTTTCACCTCTACACGGTGCCGGGCCAGGTCTTCTACGATGCCAGCCGCAAGCTGATCCTCAAGGGCGTAGACGGCGCCGTCTTCGTAGCGGACAGCCAGAACGAGCGGATGGAGGCGAATGTCGAAAGCCTGGAGAACCTGCAAACGAATCTAATCGAACACGGCTTGAACCTTCACGAGATTCCCTGGGTGATGCAGTACAACAAGCGCGATCTGCCCAATGCGACGCCCCTGGAAGAGATGCGAAAACTGCTCAATCCCACCGACGTTCCCGAATTCGAGGCCTGTGCCACAACGGGCGAGGGCGTATTCGAGACCCTGAAAGCCGTTGCCAAGGGGGTTCTGTCCAACCTCCAAAAGATCGGGACCTGAACGCCACCCCTCCCACCCTGGGCGGGAAGTCCCTATGCTGAAGGCGCGATGGCGCTCGCCAACCTCTCCGGCAGGAACCTCTACTACGAATGCCACGGTGATCTTGAGGCAGGCCGCGGTCGGCCCCTCCTCCTCATCATGGGCATGGCAGGTTCCTGTAGAGGCTGGCTGCCCCTCCAGATGCCCGACTTCGCCAAGAAGCGCTCGGTGATCATTTTTGACCACCGCGGCGTCGGGCAAAGCGAAGATCCCGGGGAGCCCTTTACAACCCGGGACCTCGCTCATGATGCGGTGAAACTCCTCGACGAACTCAGCATCGAGCAGGCCGACGTCCTGGGCCCCTTCATGGGCGGTATGGCGGCCCAGGAACTCGCGCTGATGGCCCCCGACCGGGTTGGCCGCATGGTCCTGGTGGGCACCTACGCTCGCCCGGACAAAAAACGCTTGATGCTCCTCAGACATTGGAGCGAACTGGCCGAGGGGGGCCTCTCCGCCGAGACGTTCATCTTCAACCGACTGCTCTGGACCCTCCACGAAGACACCATCGAACAGAGCGATCTCATTCAGGCAATGACGGATTTCTACCGCAAGGAGGGAGCCCCTTACTCGGCGGATCTCTTCGTTCGACAATGCCGAGCCTGCGCGGAGCACGACACGCATTCCCGCATCGCCGGCGCCACCGCTCCAACCCTGCTCATCTCGGGGAGAAACGACATTTTGACGCCCCCCAAATTTCACCGCGAACTCCATGCGCTCCTGCCCGACTCACGACTGATCAGCATGAATTACGGCGGCCATCTCGTCATGGTGGAGTCAGCGCAGCGCTTCAATCAGTTGGTGCTCCAATTTCTTGACGAAGATCGGTAGTCGCCGCATGGCAAGAGGATTGGGGAAGCCCACCGCGTTCCGCGGATCGGAACACGACCCATCGCTGGGCGGTCGAATTTTCGGATGGAGCGCGAGGAGTACACATGCTCCACTCCCCACGACGCTCCTTCTTCTCGTCGCTTTCTGCCTGGCGCTGAGCCCTGTACGCGCAGAGCCGATACGCGCCGGCTTCACCGGTGTCGACCAGCGACGCATCGTCGGTGCCGACACCGAACCCGGAAACTGGCTCACCCACGGGCGAAGCTACGCGGAAGAGCGCCATAGCCCGCTGACCTCGATCAACCTCGACACCGTCGAGAATTTGGGGCTGGCCTGGGCATTCGACTTACAGACTCGCCGCGGCCTCGAAGCAACGCCCCTGGCCATCGACGGTGTGCTGTACTTCACCGGAACCTGGAGCGTCGTCTACGCGGTGGACGGCGCCAGCGGGGAGCCGCTCTGGCGCTATGACCCCCAGGTCCCGCGCTCGGTGGCGCGCAAGCTTTGCTGCGACGTGGTGAACCGGGGTGTTGCCGCCTGGGGGAACAAAATTTTTGTCGGCACCCTGGACGGTCGTCTGATCGCACTCAATGCGATGGATGGCACCCCGGTCTGGAGTGTCATGACCGTCGACCCCAGCCAGCCCTACTCGATCACCGGCGCGCCTCGGGTGGTCGGCGGCAAGGTGCTCATCGGCAATGGCGGAGCGGAGTACGGGGTTCGCGGCTACCTCGACGCCTACCAGGCCGAGACCGGCCAACGCGTCTGGCGTTTCTATACCGTGCCCGGAAATCCCGCCAACGGGTTCGAAAACGAAACCATGCGGCGCATCGCCCAAACCTGGAACGGCGAGTGGTGGAAGCTCGGTGGCGGCGGAACAGTCTGGGATTCCATGGCCTACGACCCCGAACTCGACCTGCTCTACGTCGGTGTCGGCAACGGCACCCCCTGGAATCGGCGACTGCGCAGTCCCGGCGGCGGCGACAACCTTTTTCTCTCTTCTATTGTCGCCCTCCGCCCGGAGACCGGGGAGTACGTTTGGCACTACCAGGTCGTGCCCGCCGAGACGTGGGACTACACGGCCACCCAGCACATGATCCTGGCCGACCTCGAGTGGAAAGGCCGAATCCGCAAGGTTCTCATGCAGGCCCCCAAGAGCGGATTTTTCATGATCATCGACCGAGAGACAGGGGAATTCCTCTCGGCGGAACCCTATGCCGAGATTACTTGGGCGAGTCACTACGATCCGGAAACCGGACGGCCAGTGGAAAACCCCGGCGAAGACTACTCCGAAGGAAGCGCCACAGTGCAGCCCGCCAGCGTGGGTGCCCACAACTGGCAGCCCATGGCCTACGACCCGAATCTCGGTCTGGTTTTCATTCCGGCGATCGAATCTCGCTTCACGTACAAGAATCTGGATACCCTTGAGATCCAACCGGGGCTGCGCAACCTCGGGGTCGACCGGCGCGACAACCCACCGGGCGATGCACTCTTTCTCAGCGTCATTCAGCACAAGCTCATCTCGGGTCGACTGGTGGCCTGGGATCCCCGCAGGCAAGAAGCCGTCTGGGAGAGTCGGTACCCCCTGGCCTGGAACGGCGGCGTCCTGGCCACCGCCGGAGGGCTGGTCTTCCACGGGAGCGGGGCTGGGGCCTTTCACGCCTACGCGTCCAAAGACGGCGAACGCCTGTGGAGTTTCGCAACCCAGACCGGAGTCATCGGCACGCCGATCGCCTACAGCGCCGGGGGAGAGCAATACGTCGCCGTACTCGCGGGCTGGGGAGGTTCGTTTGGGCTCATGTCTGGCATGGCACCCCCGGACGGCCCTGCGCCCGGCCGACTCCTCGCTTTCAAGCTCGGCGGCGATGCCAAGTTGCCCCCGCTCCCTGCACCGGAACCGATTCCGCTCGCGCCGGCGTCCATGGGTCTACCGGACGCCACCCTCAACCACGGCGGGGCGCTCTATGCCAACTACTGCGCTTACTGCCACGGCGCCGGCATGGTGGCGGGCGGATCGATCCCCGATCTACGCCGACTCCCGGGCAGCGTGCATCAGAATTTTCAGGCCATCGTGCGCGGCGGGGCACTCGAAAACCGGGGCATGCCGGCCTTCGGCGATGTACTCGACGAATCCGATGTAAAAGCCCTTCAGGCCTTCGTCATCGAGAAGGCCAACGAGGACCAGTCCCTCCGCGAAGCGCCCGAGTGGTGGACATCCATCAAGGTCGCTCTTTACGAAGTGCTGAGTTGGTTCTTCATGCTATTCATCGGAGGTACAAGCAACGCGGCGTGACATCCGGGTGAGCGCTTGAGAATGCAGCAAGGAGACCCACCATGAAGACCCCGCGCTCCTATCGGAAGATGGCGGCGTATCTCATGATTCTTTCGGGCGTGACCCACCCCGCGCAGATGCTCTTCTACGGGACCTCGCCAGCGATTTCCGGACCCGCAATCCAGGGCTCGCTCTTCCTAGTGGTCGGAATACTTCTGCTGACCCCGTACCGGGTCGCCCTCTGGGTCGCCATCGTGTTGCCCGGCATGGGGGGAGCCGGGGCCGCGTACCGAATCCTGGCCCTGGAACCCACCGCTTTCACCTACTTCCACGCTTTGGTGGATCTCGTTGTGGTGGTCCTTGCGATCGCCTGTCTAGCGGGAAAGGATCCGCACCCGGAGATCTGAGCGCCCGCCCCGCAGTCGACACCATTCGTCGGTCAATTCTCGTCCACAATCCGTCCGTCAATCCCCGTCAATCCCCGTCAAGGAGTCGTCCATGCTGCGCTGGCTACGCCGAGCCGTGATCATCCTGTTCGTTATCGCGGCCCTCGTAGGGACCGTGCTCTTCGCAGCGTTGCGCGACAACCCCGCGCGACCGGCCAAGGGGGAGCGAAAAATCGTTGCCGGATCCAGTAACGAGATCCACTACTACGCGAGTGGAGCGCCTTCCGCTCGGGCGGTCGCACTGATCCCGAGCTTTGCGCGCTCGGCCTCGGACTTCAACGAACTGGTGAGCAGCCTCAACCGTGGGGGATACCGCACCCTCGCGATGCAACCCCGAGGAATCGACGGATCGGAACTCCCCGGTCTGCAGGGCACCCTGCACGCGTATGCGATGGATCTCAAAGCAGTCCTCGACGCCGAGGGCGTTACCGAACCCGCCGTGATCATCGGACACGCCTTTGGGAATCGCATCGCGCGAACTTTCGGAAGCGACTTTCCCGGCCGAACCCGCGGCTTGATTTTGCTCTCCGCCGGGGGCAGCGAACCCGCCCCACCCGAAGCTTCCAACAAGGTGCTCCTCGCCATGCTCCGCATCGCTCCGGAAGCGCGCCGAAGGCAGGCCATCTCCGAGGCTTTTTTCGCCCCGGGAATTTCCGTGCCCGACTACTGGATACGCGGCTGGTACCCCATGGCAGGAATCGCCGAGCAAATCGCCGGCGCCGCCACTCCCTACGAGGAATGGGGCGCCGGAGGCAATGGACCGATTCTCGTGCTTCAGCCCGAGGACGATGCCCTGGCACCAGACGCCGGAAAGCGCCTCCAGGCGGGACTCCCCGGACGGGTGGAGGTTCACGAACTCCCGAGAACCGGGCACGCCATTCTGCCCGAACGCCCTTCCGAGGTCGCGAAAATCGTTCTCCGCTTCTTGGCCGCCCTACGCTGAAGGGATCTTGCGTGACCCGATTCAACGGGCTCGGTCTCTGCACCATCGCGCTCGTCCTGACCGCAGGCGCTTGCGCCTCGTCGAGGAAAATCGAGCCCACGCTTCCCGCCGCCAAGCCCCTCGAAGAAATTCTGAACAGCAAATCCGGGGGCAAAATCCGGGCGCGGTGGGCGCTGCTCATGTCCGTCCAGGGCCCGGGCAGCCTCGGCCGCTGAGCCCCAGGCGGCCTCAAAAATAACCACCGGCCTGCGCCAGTTGGGGCCACCTCCCAATCCCGACTACCATGAACCCTCGAAACCCGCAGGCGAACGCTCCCCAGCGAGGATCCCCGATGGCCGCGTCCACACCCCACGAAACGGTCGTCGACGAGCCGCTGACCCAACGCCAGCATTTGATTCTGCTCGGAATCGCGGGGGTCGCCCTCGCCCTACGCCTGCTTTATCTCTGGGGCCAGGCGCGAAACAACCCACTCTTCGAAATCGTCCGGGGCGACGCTTACGACCACCATGCCTGGGCTCAGGCCCTCGCCTTTGGCCCCGGGATGGAGCCCGAGCCCTATTACCGTGCCCCCCTCTACTACTACCTGCTCGCCGACCTGTACCGCATGGTGGGTCCCAGCATTGTCTGGGCCCGGATCGCCGGGGCCTGCATGGGGGCCGCCACCACCTACGCGATCGCGCGCCTGGGAGCGGGGCTGGGGGGCTACCGGGCGGGACTGTGGGCGGGAATCCTCGCCGCGGTTTACTGGCCCGCCATCTACTTCGACGGCGAACTCCTGACCGTCGGCCTCGAGTGCCTACTCGAGGTGGGGCTACTTCTCGGCCTTCGGGTCGCGACCCGCCGAAACTCGCTGCCTCTGCTCGCGATGGCCGGGGCAATCTGGGGCCTGTGCGCCATCACCCGACCCAACTTTCTCGTTCTGGCGCCAGCCATTATTTTCTGGCTCTTCATCGCGCTTCCGGGCGCGGGGCTTACGGCGCGCAAGGGCTTGGCCACGGTGGTGGTATTCATCAGCGCGGCCTTCATCATCGCACCCGTCACCCTGCGCAATGCCCTGGTCGGGGGTGAGCCGATCCCCATCGCCTACAGCGGCGGGGTCAATTTCTATATCGGCAACAACCCCGAATCCGACGGTATGTCTGCGGTGCTGCCCGGCGGCCGCCGGTCCCTGCGCGGTGGTTTCGAGGATGCCCGTCGCATTCCCCAAGCCCAACTCGGCCGGCCCCTTTCCTACGGCGAAATTTCCGATTACTGGTTTGCCCGGGGGTTCGACTGGATACGCACCGACCCGGGCGCTTTCGCCGCGCACTGGGTTCACAAATTCCGGCTCTTCTGGAGCCCAGTGGAACTGCCCAACAATCAGCCGATTCGTTTTACCGCCGAGCATTCGCGAATTCCAGGGTTCTTCCTGGTCGGCTTCCCAGCGGTCGCGGTGCTCGGCCTGGCGGGCTTCGCCCTCGTGCGCCGAGACTGGAGGCGGTGGTTCCTACCGGGCTCCTTTCTACTTCTCTATATCGCCTCGGTGGTGCTCTTCTTCTGCAATGCCCGCTACCGACTGCCGGTCTTCCCGCTCCTGGTCTTGGCCGGTGGGGCAGGTCTGAGCCGTTTGCCGCAACTGCTCGGCCAAAAGCGCTGGACCGATCTGGGGGTCTACGCCGGCGTTGGCCTGGCCGCGGCGCTGGCCCTGGCAACGAACCCACCGGGCAATCGGGAAGCCTTCCATGCCGCCAATCGGGGCGAAGGCCACAAGGCTTTGGGCGACTTCTATGCGGCCGCTCCGCTCTCGGACCGTGAAAGCCATGCCATCGCCCTGGACCATTTCGAGGCCGGCGTTCGCCTCAAGCCGGCCAGCCCCTACCTGCGGCTCGCCCTGGCCCGGGAGCAAATCAAGCTGGGCCGAGGCGGGGAAGCTGGAATTCAGCTCGAGCAAACGACCCGAAAATTTCCTGAAAACGCCGAGGTGCGCCTCGAATTCGCCCAGGCCCTGGCAGCTTCGGGACGCCTGTCCGCCGCACTCGAACAATTCGAGACCGCTGTCGGGCTGCAACCCGCCTACGCGGATGCCCAACTGGGATTGGGGTGCCTGCGGGTTCGGCTGGGGGAGCAACGCCGTGCGCTGGAGCCGCTCCGCGTCGCCGCTGAACTGCTGAACGACCCCCTGCCCGCTCGCCTGTGCGCGGGCAGCGCCCGCCTGGGGCTGGGGCAAGCCGATGCGGCCCTGGCCGAGTTCACAGCCGCCTGGGAACTAAACCCCCGCAGCGCGAACGCTCTCCAGGGAATGGGCGACAGCCACCTAGTCCGCGGCGACGTCAATTCCGCGATCGCCCACTACCGCATGGCACTCAAGCAGAATTCAGATCTGCCCGCGTCGAGCCAAAATCTCGCCGCCGCCCTGCGAAAATTGGGTCAATACGCGGAGGTGATTTCGGTTCTCGAGGGCGCCGTTCGCCATTCACCGGAAGACAGTGAATTGCTTGCCGCCCTGGCCTTCACCCTGGCCACAGCGCCCCAGCCGCATCTGCGCCGGGGCGAGCAGGCCCTGGCTTACGCGAAACGGGCGTCTGCCGCCGCGAGTGGCCCGCGCAGCGACGCTCTGGACGCCCAAGCGGCGGCCCTCGCCGAGCTCGGCCGCTTCCAAGCCGCGACCGAAACGGGTCTTCGAGCCCTGAACATCGCCCGCGCGCAAGGACCGCCGGATCGAGTCCCGGCCCTCGAAATGCGCCTCCGGGGTTACCGGGACGGGCGTCCCCATCGCGACCCCGATACCCCGGCACCCGCGATCCCATAGCCCCGCCAGGGGCGTTCCCGCCGATCCCGGCGCAGTGGGGTCAGCCAACGGTCCTCGAACCGGTTCGGCGCCAATCGCGAAACCGCAGAATTCGCGCGCTGTCGGACAATATCGGGTCGGCGACCACCGCCGCGCGAAGGCCGCGCGCGTCCAACGTGGCCGGTCCGGCAACGAAGATGCGGTTGTCGTATTCGTCCACCTCGATGCGAAGCAGACCGGGAAAGCGCGAATTGAGCGCTGCGGCCACACTCGGAGCTTCATCGAGGGCGTTGCTGACCAGAAGCCCTCCCGGCGCCAGCAGGCCCGCGGCCAGGTCGAGTCCAGGATGGGGGAGCCAGTCGGGCTTGTGCACGGCATCGCCCCGACCGACAAAGACATCTTCCACCACCAGATCAAAGCGACGGGTTTCTCCGCGAAGAACGGCCAGGGCATCCTCGACCCGAACCTCCAGATCGAGATCATCCAGACCGAAATGCGCACGAGCCAGGCGTACGACTTCGGCATCGAGTTCCACACCCACCAGATCGGCCTCGGGGGCCAGAGCACGCACGAGCCGGGCCACGCTGCCGCCCCCCAATCCCAGCAACAGAACCCGGCGCCGGCGCTCGGGAGCCAGAGCGAGAATCGGCGCCGCCAGTGCGTCCCAAACGCAGCCCGTGGCCGGGGTCTCCGGGCGGTAAAACGAGGCGAACGTCTCATCGACGATGAGTCGCTTGCCAAAACGGTCGACCTGAACGCGGACCCGCTCGCGCTTTTCCTTCGATGAGCGACTCACGCAATCCCCTTGACGGACTTCCATCTCGGTATACTGACCCGGATGAACGAGCCGCTCTTCGCCCGCCCTAGCCGCCGCACCGTGCGCGTCGCGCTTCCGGTCCCCATCGATTCCCTTTTCAGCTATCGGGTCCCCGACAGCGAGACCGCCGCCCTACACCCGGGCCAGCGCGTCCTGGTGCCCTTTTCGGGCCGGCGACTCGCGGGGGTCGTCGTCGAAGTTTCCGAACTGGATCCTCGCGGCAAGCCCCAGCATACCGAGATCGACCCCGAATCCCCCGCTCGATTTCTAGTGCAGGCCCCCGGCGACCAAACCATCAGCGAGGATATCGAACGAATCCTCGACCCCACGCCGGTCCTCTCGGCGAAAATGCTGACCCTGCTGCTCGGCGCCGCCGAGGAGGTGTTGTGTCCGGCCGGCTTGGCCCTGGCCGCCGCGCTACCGGCGGGCTCCTCACCCCGGACCATCAAGCGGCTCGCCCTGACGCCCCTCGGCGAGGAAGCCCGGCGGACCGGCGTCACCCGGGGAGTGCCCGCTCGGGTTCTCGATCTTCTCACCGAGGCGCCCATCGAGGCCGCTGGGCTTCTCCGACGCCTGCCCGAAGCCCGAGGCCTCCTCGATCAACTTTTGGGAGACGGGCTGCTACGCCAGGTCGACGGCATACGAGGCCCCACCGCTCGAATCGCCCGGGAAAGGGTCGCCCAAGTGAGCCCGGGGGTCGATGTCGAGGCCCGTTGCCAGACGGATCTCGCGCGCGCGCCCAAGCAAGCAAACCTGCTGCGGGCGTTGGCGAGCCACGGGCCCACCGCGACGTCGGAGTTGGCCGAGCGGATGGGGGCCCAACCCGCCCAGCTTCGTTCGTTGATCGCCCGGGGACTCGCCGAAACCTTCGAACGCGATGCTCCGCGCAACGTACTCGGCCCCCCGGTTCCCCTTGAGGCGCCGCTCCCCCTCACCGATGACCAGGCTCGGGTGCTCGAACCCGTCACCCGCTGCATCCGCGAAAGTCGAAACCAAACCTTCCTCCTGCACGGGGTCACGGGGAGTGGCAAAACCGAAATCTATCTGCGGGCGGTGGCCGCCGCCCTCGAAGCCGGTCGACAGGCCCTGATTCTGGTCCCGGAGATTTCACTCACCCATCAAATCGTGGCTCGGCTTCGAGCACGCTTCGGGGACGGGCTTGCGGTTCTCCACAGCGGCCTGCAACCCGGAGAGCGCCTCGAACAATGGCACCGTCTGCGCGCCGGCGATACCTCCATCGCCGTGGGGGCGCGAAGCGCACTGTTCGCGCCCCTGAGCGATATCGGGATCATCGTCATCGACGAAGAACACGACTCGGCATACAAAAACGAGCAGGGCTTTCGCTACCACGCAGGGCGCCTCGCCGAGCGGCTCGCCGAACTCTCTCAGTGCCCGGTCATCCTCGGCTCGGCGACTCCAGCCCTGGAAAATCGCTACCGCGCCGACCGCGGCGAAATCGAGCGAATCGTCTTGGCCCGTCGGATCGGCGGCCGCCCCCTGCCGGCGGTGGAGATCGTGAATATGGAGGATGAAAGGCGGCGCACTCCCCGGGGCCGGAAGCTGATCCTCTCCAAAGCCTTGCGTCTGGCCATGCAGGAAACTCTGGCCGAGTCGGCCCAGAGCATCCTATTTCTGAATCGGCGCGGCTTTTCGACGCGAATCTTCTGCTTCGACTGCGGCTTCGCCGAACACTGTCCGCACTGCGATGTGGCCCTGGTCTACCACGCCACTCAGCATTGCTTGCGGTGTCATTACTGCGAGTTCGTCAAGCCGCCCCCCGACCAATGCGGCCAGTGCGGAAATACCGATACCGCGCTGCTCGGCACCGGGACCGAGCGCCTGGAGGAGGAAATTCGAGCGTTCTTGCCCGCCGCGCGCACTGCCCGCCTGGACCGGGATAGCGCTCAGCGGCGAGGCCATGTCCGGGCCGTTCTCGACGGCTTGGCGGCGGGCGACATCGACATCCTGGTGGGAACCCAGATGATCGCCAAGGGGCACGACTTTCCGGGAGTTCGACTGGTGGGGGTGGTGGCCGCCGACCTGGGTCTTCACATGCCCGATTTCCGTGCTGCCGAGCGCTGTTTCCAGGTTCTCACCCAGGTGGCCGGCCGAGCCGGCCGTGCTCAGGCGCCCGGCCGCGTGATCCTTCAGAGTTTTCTCCCCGACCACTATGCGATTCGGCCGGTTCGCAACCACGACTACGAAACGTTCTACCGCGAAGAACTCGGCTACCGAGCCTCCTTGGGCTACCCGCCCTTTGGCCGGATCAGTCAGATCATCGTCTCGGGCGAAAATCTCGACGAAACCCGCCGGGCCGCCGAGAAACTCGCGGACGCCGGCCGGGAAACCCTGGGCCCTGCTTCGGGAGACCCGGCGATCAACGTCCCGCCGGCCTGTGAGGTTCTTGGCCCGGTGCCCGCTGCATTCCCCCGTCTGCGCGGAAGGCATCGACAGCAGATCGTCGTCAAGGGGAGCGACACAGTCCAAGTGCGAGCCGTCTCGCAAAACTTGGCCCGGCTCGGTCGCCGCGCCGCGCGGGGTTTGCTGGTCTCGGTGGATGTCAATCCCGTGGATATGCTATAAAGCGAAACCTTAATCCGAACGAGAGCTTACACGCTTCCCCCGCCGCCCGGATCGCTGACCCCAACCCCGGGCGAGCCCCGCTAGAAATTGGAACGAGATGGCCCTGCGAGAAATCGTTCAATTTCCTGACCCGCGACTGAAGGAGATCTCGCAGCCGGTGGGCGAGATCACCGAGGAAATCCACCAACTGGTCCGGGACATGTGCGAGGCGATGTACGACGAGCCCGGCATCGGCCTGGCTGCTCCCCAAGTCGGGGAAGCCATTCGACTCTTTGTGATCGACACCGAATGGAGTGAGGAGGGCGGTGAGCGCTGCCCCCAGGTCATGATCAATCCCGAGTTCCTCCACAAAGAAGGAAAGATCGTCTGGGAGGAAGGTTGCCTGTCTGTCCCCGACTACACCGCGGATGTCGAACGGGCGTCCCGGGTCACGATCCGAGCCCAGGACCTCGACGGCAAGGAAATTGTCGAAGAGGCCGAAGGCCTGCGCGCGGTGTGCCTTCAGCACGAATTCGACCACCTCGAGGGAAAACTCTTCATCGACCGCATCAGCCGTCTCAAGCGCAGCCTCTACGTCAAGAAGCGCAAGAAACAGCTCGCCGAAGAAGACGAGGGCTAGTCCCCTGTCTGCCGCCGGGCTTCGTATTGTGTTCTTGGGTACTCCCCAGGTCGCCCTCCCCTCCCTGGAAGGTCTGATTGGGAGTCGGCACGAGGTGGTCGCCGTGGTGACGCAACCCGATCGGGGTCGGGGACGTGGGCGCAAGCCATCGCCCTCCCCAGTCGGCCAACGCGCACTGTCTGCCGGAATCCCGCTGCTCCGCAGCGAGGCGGTGGGCGACCGCGAGACCGTCGAAGCCCTGAATGAATTGCGGCCCGACCTGGGCGTGGTCGTCGCGTTCGGGCAATTCATCCCGAAACAAGTCCGTACCCTGCCCCGCCTGGGTTATCTCATCAACGGACACGCGAGCCTTCTCCCTCACTACCGGGGCGCCTCCCCGATCGCCCAGGCCATTCTGGATGGCCAGCAATACACGGGTGTGTCGGTCATGCGCGTGGAGCGAGCGATGGACGCAGGCCCGGTCGCTCTTGCGCGCTCGATCAAAATCGGCGACACGGAAACGACCGGGGAACTGACGCTCCGGCTCTCGAACCTGGCCGCAGAACTCCTGCTCGAAGCCGTCGAAGCCATTGCTGAGAAAACCATTCAATGGACCGAGCAGGACCACGCACGCGCGAGCATCGCACCCAAGATCTCCCGGGCCGATGGAAGAATCGATTGGTGCCTGAACACCGCCGAATGCGTGCGCCAGGTCAACGCCATGGCGCCCAAGCCCGGCGCCTTCACCCCCTTGGCCGAAGCCAACGCCGGGGAACTGAAGATACTTCGCGCGGGCTTTTACTCGGAGGCGGCCGATCAGAAGCCCGCCAAGCCCCCTCGCCCGGGAGACCTTCGTCTGGCCGACCATGACGGTGCACCTCCCCTTCGGATTGGAACCGCGGACGGTTGGCTCGTTCCCCTGGAAGTCCAGCGTCCGGGGGGCAAGGTGATGGACCCGGCCGCCTTCCTCCGCGGCTACCCTCTGGGCGAAGGCAACCTTCTGGGGCGGACCGCTTCTCACGAAAACAAACAGGGAGAGCAAGGGTGACCAAGCGACGCAGTCGCCCCGGTGTTGGCCGATCCGGCACCGGCAATGAGAGCGGCCACGAAGGCGGCGTTCGCCGGCGGGGAAGTGGCCCGACCGTGGCACGCCTGGCCGCGGTGCGGGTGCTGGAACGTGTGGAGCGGGTGCGTGCGTATGCGGACGTGGCCCTTCATCACACCTTGGCCCAGAGCAACATGGCCAGCGCCGACCGCCGCCTGACCACCGAGCTCGTGTACGGGACCCTACGCTGGCGAGGGCGTATCGATTTTCTGCTTGGGGATGCCCTGGACCGAAAACTTGACTCAATCGAGCCCCTGGTGCTCACCGCCCTGCGAATGGGCGTCTACCAGATTCACTATTCCGATCGAATCCCCGACACTGCGGCGGTGGATGAGGCGGTTCGATGCACTCGAGCGCTGGGGGTCGAACGGGCCACGGGACTCGTCAACGCAACCCTGCGTCGGGTCGCCCGAGAACGCGAGAAGGTTGTTTTCCCCGACTGGGAGAAGGATCCTTTGGGCCACCTGGAGCACGCACTCTCGCTCCCCCGATGGATTGCCGAGCGCTGGCTCGCCGACCACGGCAACGCCGCCCCCGCGTTGGCGGAAGCCTGCAACCGCCCCCCGCCCCATACGATTCGCGCGAACCTTCAGCGCGGCTCGCGAGACGAACTTCTTGCTCGGCTCCGAGAAGACTTCCCCGACGCTCTCCCGTGCACCCTCGCGTCCCGAGGCATCGTACTCGGGCGAAGCGGAGACGCCGGACGTGATCCGCGGTTTCGCGAAGGTCAGTACACCGTTCAGGACGAGGCCTCCCAGGCCGTAGTCGACCTGCTTGATGTCGCACCCCACCACCGGGTGCTCGACATCTGCTCCGCGCCTGGAACCAAGACGACCGGCATCGCCGAGCAACTCTCCGACCGGGGAAGCGTACTGGCCCTCGACCGACACGCAGGCCGCCTGGGCCTGGTTGCCCAGTCCGCACGCCGACTCGGACTCCGGGGCATCAGCACCCTGGTCCGAGACGCCACGCGCCCCCTGGATGATCTCCCCCTGGCGGCAGACGAGCCCGCACCCGCCGGTGGAGCCCACTTCCACCGGGTGCTCGTGGATGCACCGTGTTCGGGCCTCGGAGCACTGCGGCGCAATCCCGATGCACGCTGGCGTTTGCGCGCCGGCGACCCGGCCCGACTGGGAGCCATCCAATCCAGCCTGCTGGAGAGCGCGGCCCGGGTCGTATCGCCGGGGGGAAGCCTCGTCTACAGTACGTGCACGGTGCTTAGCGAGGAGAACGAGACCATCGTGGATCGATTTCTGGAATCCCATCCGGGCTTCCAGCTTGCCGAGCCAAAGACTCTCCCTCCCGCTCTGGCCTCGGTGCTGGACCCAAGGGGACTGATGCGCTGCCAACCCCACATCAACGACAGCGACGGATTCTTCGCTGCACGGTTGGAGAGGAAGAGCTGAGCGATGCCGACCCTACGAATCGCGCCCTCGATCCTTGCCTCGGATTTTTCCCGGCTGGGTGAGGAAGTTCGCGCCGCCGAGGCCGCCGGCGCTGACTGGATCCACATCGATGTGATGGACGGTCACTTTGTCCCCAACATCAGCATCGGTCCAGGCATCGTAGAAGCCGTCCGCCGATGCACGGACCTGCCTCTCGACGTCCACTTGATGATCGAGGCACCCGACCGCTACGTGGCCGACTTCGCCGCCGCGGGAGCTCAAACCATCGGCGTCCACGTAGAGGCGTGTCCGCATCTGCATCGAAGCGTTCAGACCATCCGAGAGGCGGGGGCCCGGCCGTGCGTGGTCATCAATCCGGCCACGATTCCAACGGCTGTGGAGCCGGTGCTCTCGGACATCGATCAGGTTCTCGTCATGACCGTCAACCCGGGTTTCGGCGGCCAGAAGTTCATTCGAAGCGCCCTTCCTGCGGTGGAGAAAATCCGAGGCTGGATCGAGGAACGGGGCCTCGAAGTCGACCTCGAAGTCGATGGTGGAATCACGGCCGAGACCATCGGCGAGGCTGCCAGGGCCGGAGCCAATGTTTTCGTCGCAGGGACCGCAGTCTTTGGAACCGACGACTACAAGGCGGCCATCGATACGCTACGCGAGAACGCCGAGCGGGGCTGACGCTAACTCGCTTTCCCGCATACGGACCGGCAGCGGCTGGACTTCATACCCGCAGACGAATCAGCACCGCGGGGAGCAGAATCAAGTCGGTGGCCAGACACACCCCCATGGTTAGCGCCGAGAGCACGCCGAATTCCTGAATCGTCGCGAACCGGGAGCCCGTGATCACCAGGAAGCCGAGACAGAGCATCACCGAGGTAATCGCGATCGGGCGACCCACGATCCGACTGCATACGAGGGTGGCCTCAAGGGGATTCCGGGCTCGCCGCCGTTCACGCGTGTAGCGGACCAGAAAATGAACGCTGTCGTCGATCGCAATGCCAAGGGCCATGCTGCCTATCAGGCTCACGGGGAGCGACAGTGGCGCCAATCCCGCACCCAAGAGGCCAAAGAAAATAAGAACCGGAACAAGATTGGGCAGCATGGCGACTACGCCGAGTTTCGGCGAACGAAGCGCGAGGCTGATCAGAAGAAAAATCGCGATCGCCGCGATGCCAACGCTGCGAGGCTGGGCCCGGCTAATCGCGTCGGCACTATGCGCGAGCAGAATCGCGTTGCCCGTAATCCTTGCCTCGGCGCCTCCGGGAAGCCGATTGGCATCGAGAACCGACTGCAGTCGACGTTCCAAATCGATGATCGCCGACGATCCCACAGCACCCGTTCGCACAATCACGTTCGCCCGACTGTGGTCGACGGTGAGGAAAGGGGTCAGTTCGTCCTTGGGGAGCATGAAGAGCAATTCAGCGATTGCGGCGCGGGTATCGGGAACCCGCTCTTCCTTCGGATCGTCGGCGTGAAATGCTCGGTTGAGCCGGCTCAACATATCACTGAAGGAGAGCGTCCGACTGACTCCGGGCAAACTATCCAATTGCTCTTCCAGGGCATCGACAGCCTTGACGAGATCGGGGTCTCGAAAGCTCCCGACTCCGCCACCATCGATCACCACATAGATCGGAACAACCCCGGCAAGCAGACGATTGATCGCTTCAAAATCCTGGCGTAGCGGATCGTCCGCCGCAAAATACGATAGGTAATCAGTATCGACTTCGATCCGCGGAAGCAGAGCCACTGCCCCCGCACCAAGCAAGATCCAAATCCCGATGGCCAGCCCCGAATGGCGCCCGACCCCCTGGGCGAGGCCCAACAACCAGCCGTCCAGGCGACCGCGCCGACTCCCCGGGGCGCCGATCGCCAGCTGCCTGTCCGGAGAGGGAAGGGGCAGAAGAGCAAGGCCCGCCGGTATTCCGACCACGGCCAATAGAGTGCTGGCCACGATTCCCAGCATGGCAAATAGACCGAGTTGAAAAACCGCTGGAACATCGGTGATCAAAAGCGCCCCAAATCCAATTACCGTGGTCAAGCCGGCGATCAGCGCGGGCAGGCGGATCTCCTCCAGGGAACGCAGCGCTGCATCGGCGGGATCGCTCGCTCCGGGCATTTCCTCCTCGTAACGCGCGATCACATGCACTCCATAGACGCTCCCTATGGCGAGCAGCAGAGGCCCGAGCAGGCCCGTCAACAGTGTCAAGGACTCCCCCAACGCCGCCATCGTCCCGAAGGTCCAGAGATTCGCGGTCAATGCGGTGCCGAGCGGGAACGCAACTCCCCGGAAAGTCCGAAAGAAGACCCAGAGGACGAGAGCCATCACGACAATCGCCAGGGGGATCAACCGCAAAAGATCCCGGACGATCCCACCGTAGACATGAACCTTGGTGTGCGGACGCCCCGCAACATGGAAGTTCTGATTTTCTCCGACCTCATCGGTCAGAATCCTTATGATCGAAGCATCCAGGCCCGAGGCCAAGAACATGGCGTCGTCCATGTTTTGAAAGCCAACGTTGAGCGCCGCAGCCTTCGCATCACCGGCCACCAGCGTCTGACGATAGACCTCGTCGTTCAGGGCGCGTTCGCGCAACTGGGCCAAGGCCAGCGGCTCGTCGGGAACCTTATCGATGAAGGGAACGATTTCAATCCAGTTCTCCGATTCCACCCAGCGAAGCGATGTGGCATCGACAAGGCTGGAGACACTTCGAATCCCCTCAAGGTGCGCCACACGACTCGAGACGCCATCGACCGAACCCAGGCAGTCCCGGGTAAAGACTTCCTCGCACACGATCGCCGCCGCGTAAATTTCATCGTGGCCGAAATCGCGAACGGCTTCGCGATAGAGTTCGGCTACAGGATCACCCCGAGCGAGCAGGGGCTCGCTGGACGGATCGATCCGAATCCGAAGGTGTGGAGGATCCATCTCAAAGAGCGAGTGGCCGGCCAAAATCGTCAAGGCCAACAGGACGGACAGTACCCGCCGGGGATGGGAGACGAGCCAGCGAGACCGATAAGCGAGCGCCAGGGCGGAGAGCGACGCCAGAAAAATGCCGAACATGACACCGACCACGGAGAATTCCGTCAATACACCCCTCCATCCAATCGATCGAATTCTACTCGAAATCGCGGATACGGCCGTTTAGCGAGGCGCTCGGGCAATTACGCGCTCTGGAGGCATATCCTTCGGGCAACAGGGCCAGTTGAGAGGATTCTCATAAGGCGTCATACTCCGCCGCCAGTCGGGGCGTGGCGCAGCCTGGTAGCGCGCTTCGTTCGGGACGAAGAGGTCGCTGGTTCGAATCCAGTCGCCCCGACCACTTTTTTCTTTTTTTTGAAAAAAAACGAAATAATTCTTCGATCCAAGCGGCGATCTTCATACCGCCAGCAAGTAGTGTGCACCTGTCGCCCTTCGTCACTGCACCTATTCAATAAATAAGGCTTGGGAGTTTCTAGCCCGACCCGTAACTCATCGGCAACTTCAACCGCTTAACACGAAGAAAGACAGCACCCTGTCGGCGCTCGGATGGAAAGACCTTACAGTCGCACCATAAGGTTTCGTTGACAGTGCAATTCCATACTGGCATGATGCCTCATGAGAGTCCTCCTCAGAATCCTCGTCAGAGGGTTACATCCGAAAGTGCGCTTTTTAGTCTCAGTGTTGTGTGACAAGAGCAAGGAGGGACTCTACCGCTTTAGAAGATTTTAAAGACTGTTGAACCCCCCTCGTCCGCTGAGAGATATGGATGAGGGAAAAGCAGATTTTCTTCTTGCGTCGCGGTATAGAGTCTCAGCTTAGAACCAGGACCGAGGCAACTGGTCACGATTCGGACGACAACGACAAGCTAAACGATAATTTGAACGACAAGCACGAATATCATAAGACGACTTTTGGGGAGTTGAGGGGACACCATGACACTCGAAGAAATGACTTGGGAGTTCGCGGAAATTTTTGACGAACTCGACACGAAACAGATCAACGAAGTGGTAGCGGCCAACGTGCCGTTGGAAACCCTGGACTTCTTTATCAAGTACACGGAAGACTTCTGCAAGGGCGAAATTCTGTCGAAGGCCACTCGGGGCCAACTTCCAAACCTCATGCTTGTTGGCTACTTGCTTCGGACCCTCGAGGAAAGACTTGATATCGTCGAAAACTGACCGCCAGCCGCTCGTGGGTGTAAGAAGTGACCGCGCACCCGAGCCGGTGGGGCCCTATTCCCAGGCAATCAGCCATGGGACTTGGCTCTTCGCGTCGGGGCAGATCCCCATCCACCCATCCACAGGCAAGATCGTGATCGGCGATGTAGAGACCCAGACCGAACAGGTCATCGCGAATCTTGCGGCCATCCTTGATGCAGGCGGAAGTTCCCTGGATGGCGTTGTACGAACCACCGTCTACCTGACAGACCTATCGCTTTTTTCCCGAGTCAATGCCGTCTACGGGAAATTTTTTTGCGGAGATCCTGCTCCGGCTCGATCGACCGTTGAGGTCTCAGCCCTTCCCCTGGGCGCCGCCGTGGAAATTGACGCGATCGCCATCACCGGCCTCTGATCACCAACTTCCGGACCCGAAGCGACGCGCCAGGAGCGGAAGGCTCACCGCATTGATCATGATGTGGGCGGTAATCGGCGCGATCAAGTTCCCTGTCCATATAAAGAGCCCGCCGAGAATCAGCCCCGCAATCAGGGCGAACACCGCCCACGGCAGGAGCGCTCTCCGGGGAACAAAATGGACGCAGGCAAAGAGCAAACTCGCCGCCAACAGACCGACGCGCGGCTGGAGGGCGCCGCGGAAGAACAGTTCCTCGGCGAACCCGCTGGCAAACGCCAGCAATAGGGCATTGGGAAGTCCCAGGGGTCCGATCGCAGCAGCCAGTTCACGGGCGAGCGAGTTTCCCCAGCGGGAATAAGCGGTCCATACGCTCGAGGCGACCAGAACCCCCGCCCCTGCCAACAGCCCCACACCGAAATCCCGAACAGGGCTCGCCCCAGCGGACCGCTCCAACGCGGAGGCAAAGAAGATAGGCTCTCCGTACCCACCCACTCGCCAGACCAGTGCCGCCCCCATGAGGGCCGCATAGAAGTAAAGGCCGAATCTCACAAGCCGAGCGGGTGGCACCGGGTTCGAAGGGTTTCCGGCCTGCTGATTCTCTGAGTCTGCCACGGCGCGCCTCTCGTCCCGCCCCGGGATGGCTCCACCCGGAGCCGGGGGCATAGCGTTTTGAGTTCCGATCGGCTTTCTCGCAGATTGGCTCGCGCGCGGGGGGCAGAAACGATCAATTTCGAGTCGAACGGTGCGTGCATTTTGCCCCGCTTTCTTGTGAAATTGCAATCCCCGGCCAAACTTCGGAAAAAACCCTGCTTTCAAAAGGTCAATTTTTATGCACAATCCCCCGAACAAACAACCAAGCGCCCGATGGAAATTCCGATTCGGAGAGCAACGCGCCGACAAATTCCTGCCCCCTCCAACCCCTTCGCAGAAAGCGCTAGATCCCTTCAAGGTAGAAAACCATGGCAGACCGCGTACCGATGACCCGCACGGGCTACGACTCACTGAAGCAAGATCTCAGTCGGTTGAAAACCGTAGAACGCCCGGAGAACGTCAGAGACATCGAGGAGGCGATCGCCCACGGTGACCTCTCGGAAAACGCCGAATATCACGCCGCCAAAGAGCAACAGAGCCACATTGCCGGACGAATCGCCTACACCGAGGACAAACTCGCCCGAGCCCAGATCATCGAAATCCCGACTGGCCCATCGGACAAAGTTCAGTTCGGAGCCACGGTTGTTTTATCGAACTCCGAGAGCGACGAAATCGCCACCTACCGCATCGTTGGAGAAGACGAAGCCAATCCCAAGGAAGGAATGATCTCGGTGACCGCACCGGTCGCCCAGGCACTGATGAGCAAACAGGTAGGAGACGAAGCCAGCGTCAAGGCGCCAAAAGGCATTCTTGAATTCGAAATTTTGGAAATTCGTTTCGACTGAAATCCAGTGAGGGTGGGCGAAGCGCTGGGTCCGAAGCGCGCCAATCCTCCCTCGCTCTTGCGTTTCCGTAACCAATCTATAGACTTCGGCGCCAATTCATGTGCATTCCCCGGTAGCTCAGCTGGTAGAGCAGGCGGCTGTTAACCGCCTTGTCGTAGGTTCAAGTCCTACCCGGGGAGCCACGCGCCAGCCGAGCAATTCCTCTTCGCTCTCGCCTCGCGCTTCTCGCCTCTCGCGCTTCTCGCCCCGCGCCCCGCGCCCCCGCCTCTCGCCCCCCGACCTGGGTGTGCCGCGGTCCGAATTCCCTGCGCGGTTTACGGCCGATTTACAGGGGCCGATTTGGAGCGTTGAGAACCCACCCTCTTCCCTGCTCCGTCCCTCGGCGATCCCGAACCCCACCCTGTCCCCCCGGCGCGGCCCACGATGAGAAAACACGCAATGGGCCTGGGCGTAGAAGGGCGATAGAGTCCCGAAGCTTCAAGCCCGGGCCCTTCAACCCCGATGCTTCGAAGCGGGAGAAAATGCAATGGCCGCAGATGGATTGCCCCACCCGCGCAGCCTTGCTCTCTTCTGGCGGCGCCTGAAGCCCTTTCTGCGCCAACGCCAGGGCATGTACTTCGCGGGAATCAGCTTCGACCTGCTGACCCTGAGCACCACGCTCGCCTATCCCCAGCTGATCCGTATCGTGGTCGACCGCGGCATCGAACAAGGCGACATGGACCAGGTCAACTACTGGGTGTCGATCATGGCCGGTCTGCTGATCATTCAATCCGTGTCGACCTATTTTCGAAATTACTTTCTCGAAATCGGTGCCGAGCAGGTTGGCGCCGCGATTCGCGGCTGGGTTTTCCGCCGAATTATCCACCATGAGATCGCATTCTTCGACGAGCAAAATACGGGAGATCTGACCGCTCGATTGGTTGGAGACGTCGGGCAGCTTCGCCACACCCTGCAACTCCTGGCTCCCGAACTGATCCATTTCGCATTGATGGGTCTCTGCGCCGCCGGGCTGATGATCTACACATCGCCTCCCCTAGCCGCAGTGGTGATCATCATTGGTCCGATGATCTGGCTGGGCTCTTCGCGCCTGGGCCAATTTCTCCGTGAGCGGGCAACGGACGTCCAATCCAAAACCGCTCTCCTTATGAGTTCGGTTATTGAAGTCCTCAACGGCATCGTAGCCGTACGCGTCTACCACCAGGAGGCGCGAGCCGCGAACAGCTACGATGCAGCCGCAGATGTCCTCATAAGCGCGGCGAAGCGCCAGGTTCGCGGCCATTCCCTGCTGCGCTCTTTCACCGAACTCCTGAGCGAAGGGGCCGTGGTTCTGGCGATTTTCGTCGGTGCCGTCCTCATCGCCAATAGGAGCCTCACGGCGGGAGCACTCGTCACATTCATCCTTTACGCGACTCTCGTGATGCGATCGTCGAGGAACGTGGCAAACGCCCGAGCAGAAGTACTTCGCGCCCAAGGAGCGACCCAACGGATTTTCGAACTGGGAGAACGCGAATCCCGGATGCCCTACATCGAGGGCTTGGTGCCCGAGCGAATCGCAGGCGAAATCGAGTTCGACGGCGTGCAGTTCAACTACCCCACGCGTCCCGGCCTCGCGGCACTTCAAGAGACCCGGCTAAAAATCGCTCCGGGCGAGGTCGTTTCCCTCGTGGGAGATTCGGGATGCGGAAAGTCCACCATCGCCAAGCTGATCGTCCGCCTCTACGACCCCGATCAGGGGCGGGTCCTGCTCGACGGGCATGATCTCCGTACGCTGGATACGGAGTGGCTGAGAAGCCGTGTGTCTTTTGTCCCTCCGGAGGCCACACTCTTCTCGTGCAGCGTGGCGGACAACATTCGCTACGGCACGCCAGACGCCAGCGATGCGGATATCGCTGCCGCGGCAAAGATCGCGGATGCGGACGGTTTCATAACGGAACTGACCGACGGCTACGCGACCGAAGTCGGCGATAGCGGTCGACTTTTCTCCAGCGGCCAACGCCAACGAATCGCGATCGCACGGGCAGTACTCCGCAATCCGGCTGTCCTCATCCTAGACGAAGCGACAGCCGCGCTCGACTCAAGCGCCGAGGCTCGGGTTAAGGAATCTCTGCGCGAACTGCCCTCGAAACCGACTATCGTTATCGTCTCCCACCGCCTGTCAACAATCGTCGATACCGACCGTGTTCTGGTTGTTCAGGCAGGGGCCATCGTTGCAGAGGGCAAACATCAAGAGTTGTTGAAAAAATCGCCTTTCTACCAAAGTTTCGTGAGCGAACAACTAGTTCGCGAATAAGACCAAGAAACCATCCAACACAAGAAGGGAAGAGAAAATGCCGAGCGTCATCGCTACAATCAAGGTTCGAGATGACAAGGTTGACGAAGCCCGGAGTTTCCTGAAAAACCTCGCTGCGGAAACTCTCGCCAACGAAAGTGGCACTCTGGCCTACATTCCTCATCAACACAAAGACGACCCGTCGACTTTCACGTTCTACGAGAAATATGAGAACGACGAGGCGTTTAAGATCCACGGAAAGAACCTCGCTTCTAGAAACGCCGAATTCGCCGGTCTGTTGTCCGGGCCACCGAAGATCACTTTTGTGGACGAACTCTAAAAACCCGTCAACAAAGAACCCGTCAGCAAAGCGACGAACTGAAAACGCCTAGGTCTGAACCCACCCAAAAGGAAACTACGCCATGTCGGAAAACGCAGAAAATGCCTTCGTGCTCTTCAGGGAGGTGGAGGGAAAAGAATCGGCTACCGGTGACTGGATGGATGTCAATCAAGAACTCATCAACCAGTTTGCCGACGTAACCCTTGACCACCAGTTCATTCATATCGACCCCGAGCGCGCCAAGGCGGGGCCCTTCGGCGCCACAATCGCTCACGGATTTCTGACGCTCTCCCTTCTCACCCATCTCGGAGCCTCAGCCAATCCCGAGAACCCGGACCCGGCTCGCTTTTCGGGCATGCTCATGGGCATCAACTATGGCTTCGAAAAAGTTCGTTTTATCAACCCTGTCAAGGCGGGAAGCCGAATTCGCGTGCACAGCCTTCTCTCCAAGGTCGAACTCAAGGGAAACGCCATCCAACAGACACGCACGATGACTGTCGAGATAGAAGGCGAGCAGAAGCCCGCCCTGGTCGCGGATTGGCTGACCCGAGCCGTGTATGCCTGAGCGACGCAAACTCAGCGAAAGGAAACCTATGCAGGATCGACGCGTCTCATGGGCCTCGGCGCTTGGCTTGGGACTAGGCCTAACGCTTGCGGCCCTCGTCCCCCAGGCCAAGGCGGACCCCGGTCTTGACCAGATCCCTTCCAGTCCGGAAGCCAGCGCCTATCTGATCTCTCCCGCCGACGGGGCCACGGTCTCAAACCCGATCGTCGTACGCTTCGGTCTCCATGGGATGGGGGTTGCACCGGCAGGCGTGGACAAGCCCGGTACCGGCCATCACCACCTGCTAATCGATTCCGAGTTACCCGCCTACAACCTTCCCATCCCCAGCGACGACCAGCACCGCCACTACGGGGGGGGGCAAACCGAGGCGATTCTTGTATTGCCCCCGGGCGATCACAGCCTGCAGATGATTCTGGGCGACGCCAGGCATATCCCCCACGACCCCCCGGTGGTCTCGGAGCGAATCCAGATAACGGTCGAGTAGTGGCGCGAGTGGCGTGCCCCACTTGATTTTCCCTTCGGGGCCACCCGCCAATCGGCACTTATACCCCAGGGGCCCCACGCGAGTTCGCCCTGACGGCGAGACATCCGACAACCCGTCCACCAGCGCTGAGAGCGGCTAGGATCCCGGCCATGTTAAATCGCGCCCCCATAGCCGTGCTGTGCCTAGTCGCTTTATTCGCGGGTTGTATGGGACCCGGAAAGTGGCACGAGGGCGCGACCGTACCCCCACCCGCCGAGTGGCTCCGGGCCAAGATGGGCGGGCCTACTGCTGTGGAAATGGCTCCCGAGGCCCAAACACCGGAAATCCCCGGGCGAAAGAAATTT
>DUCH01000063.1 GCA_012959865.1 Myxococcales bacterium
CAGCGAAGATGAACACAATGAACCCGACATGCAAAGCAACTACCAACTTGGCTAATACGAGGTACGCCATGTTAGACCGCTCACTTGTGTGGGGAATTGTTTTCGTAGAGCATGGACTCGAAAGAGCCAAGGCTCGTCGTCGAACCGTAGAGTAACCCTACTTCAGATCGGGTGAAAAAATATATCCTCTGCGCCCCAATGGCCGCAAAGTCATCGCGTTCCCAAGATGAAGACACCTTGTTTGGTATGTTAAGAAGTGACTGCGGGTCGAGTCCAAAAAAGTGACGACTGCATAAGAGAAATTCCGCAGCTATTCTGACTGGCCGGACTTGGAAGCGTTTCTGGAACTCTAGAGTCCAGGGCCGATCTTTAGGCTGAGCCCGCCGTACGAGGAGACCGCTGCCCCGAGGGCAAGCGTCTCCAAGGTGGCACGGCCGCCCGGGTTATCCACGCCGCCACCATTCTCGAGCGGTCAAACGAAGAAGCAGAAGGCGACAACGCCGACCACCAAGCCCATCGAAACAGCCGCGCGCAAAACCACCGTCCGGGGTTGCTTCACCCTCCCAGTGCCTCTTCTCCGGTTTGGGGCGTGTTCCGTCAGCGACCGCTTGGTTCTCAGCCTCGGCTCTGGCCCAATTTTAGTGCGCCGCCAGCCGAACGATAACTCTTTGGCAGCAAATGATTAACGGATAACTCCGATTCGCTCGATCATAGGGCCTGAGTGGATGCGCACTGCAGCGCCAATATCATGAATCTAGAAAGGGGTGTTAGAAACCATGGAAAGGGCCCGAAGTGTTTGCCGGATTCTCTACCGGATTGAGGATGACAGGCGGTATGAATGGCGTACCACCAGGGAGCTGTTGCCGTTAAATATCGCTCGGGACACGGCGCTACAGATTAAAAGGAATGGCCTCGAGATCCTGGTCTGTCCGGCAGAAGAGTTCGAGGAAAAGGGCCTGCCCGAGACCTACGAGGCGGAGGAGTACTACGCCGAGGGGATGGACCTTCCCGCACCTGAAGCTGCGCTCGATGAGCCGGACTCTGTGTCGAATCTACGCGCCGAGGGGTGGGAGCCAACGAGGCGGGCGCCCATTGAGACTGCAAAGACCGATTCAGATAACGGTCCGCAGACATCGCGTACGAAGAAATGAGGAGCCCCAACCTGAGAAGCTCAATCCGGCCGAGTTCTGCAGCGACTCTAATTCTGAGTATGGGCGCGGCCTTTCTGATCGCCCCGTTGGCACGGGCCGATCTACCGCAGCTGGGAAGTCACTCCGGAAACGTCGATGGGTATCTTCGCTTTTCCGTGGGCCTAGGCCTCAATAAGTTTTAGTGAAATTCGGGGACGGTGAGTACCGAAACCGAGAATATTAGAGGAGCCAAAGAAGTGGAAACATCGGCGCTCGTTTCCAGAACTCCCAGATGACGATTGCGAGGAACATGGTTTCTCAGCTGGGATGTCTTTTGGGTGAGCGAAGGCCAGACACTTGCGGACCGGGGCTGCCACCAAGACCAAGCGACCAATACCAAGCCACCAAGACGCAGCCGATGACGTAGCCGAAATGCCCTTCTAAAGGTCACACATTCATCAACGAACAGGGGAGAGACTCATGGCAACAACAACGACAACAACAACAACGAAAGCCGAGGCGGCAGAGACCGCAGCGGAAGAGCTCCAGAAGAACACGTTAGCCGAGACAGCCGAGACAGTGGCGGCAGAGCTCGCAGCGGAAGAGCATCAGAAGAGGATTTCTACGACGGCCAAATTGAAGAGAGCGCTCGCGGCGAAGGATGTGGATTGGAGAGTGGCAACCCAGTCTGTGGGCGTCAATCCCGACTCGCTTCCTGACCGCGAGCAAACCCAAAAAATTCTTGAGTGGGTCGCGAAGCAAGGAACCGCGAAACGCGACGAACGCACACTGGCCAAACGGATAGGCGCGGTGCAGGCTGCGCTCGGGATCGCTGCGACAGAGCTCGCCGCGGCAGAGTTCGCCGCGAAAGAGCTCCAGAGCACGATTGCGAAGCTGAAGCTGCTGACGTCCGACACAGAAGGTATATCCTTCTGAAGGAGAAATTTGTGGCCGCCCAAAAGACCGACCAGACAAACAACCCACTTCGTTTGTGGGAACGAGTGTAGGAACTTGACATAACGTTCGAGTATGGGCGTTATGTTAGGTCCCTATGGGGAGCCCCGTGGCGGGGCTGCTATTCAAGACGCCTCGCGAAACGCCTTGGGTGTTTGACCGGTCCAGTTCTTGAACGAACGGGTGAAGTTGGCGGGCTCGGTATACCCCAACAGCCAGCTGATCTCACTGATCGCCTTGTGCCGCTCGCGCAGGTAGCTCATCGCCAGATCCCTCCGCACTTCCTCGGTCAGTTGCCTGAACGAGGTGCCCTGGCTACCAAGCTCCCGCTGCAACTGACGCAGGCTCAAGTGCATCGCCCGGGCGATGCTTGCCTGGTCCGGCCGGCCGTCGACCAGAGCATCGATGAGATGCTGGCGTACCCGGGTCGTCACGTCCTGCTGATCGAACCTTGCGAGATAGTCCGCAACGGCCTGATCGTTGATTCGGGCTAGCAGGGGGTTTGCCCCGGGAAGTACCTGCGCCAAGAGTGCCTTGTCGAACTCGAGACTGTAATCGGGGGCATTAAAGGTCACCTTGCAGCCGTAGAAAGCCTGGTAGTGCGCTTCGCAGGCCCGCCGGTCGTGCTGGACACAGACCTTCACCGGGCTAACTGATTCGCCCAGGGTGATCCGGCACAGCTTCACCACCACGGCCAGCGTGGCATCGGCGGCTGCACTTTCGAAATCCGGGCCGGCGATCTTGGGTCGGCCGACAAAACGATACGCGTTTTCCGACTGTTCCCATTCGAGCTCAGCATTGGTGGAAAGCAGCCGCTGGTAGCGGATGAGTCGATCGAAGGCAGTCTTCAACGTGGTGCTGGCCATCCAGCCCAGGCCCAGGCCATGAAGTGCGCCCGGTGGGAAGGCCTGTCCCACCTTCAGGCCCAGGCACGGGTCGTCCGTGCGTTCCACCGCCAGCCGCCAGAGGGTCTGGTGCTGTTTTAGGGTGATTCGGGTATCCGGGTTGGCTGCGTCGTCATAGTCGATGCCCGCCTCAACCAGGATCAGCCGACCATCGACGCCACGGTCTTCCAGCGCCTGGCACAGCACCACCGCAATATTGGAAAGGACGGTGTGTTGTTCAGCGGCTCTGAGCATTCAGGATCTCCCGGCCGAAGGATAACTCTTGGGTAGCAAATGCCGGTTTAAACAGGTTGGAAATTCAGGCGTATGCCGTCAAAAACATTTTCCCAAGCAATACCGTCGATATTGCGACAATCAAGTTGGGCGGGAAACGTTTGACCATGAAACTCCAGGACCAGGGCGCAGGTGGATACCGGGGGCGGCTTCGTAATCGATAGGCTCTGGATGGGCCATGGGCACACCAACCGGGGCTTCCCCTATCCAAATTACGAGCCGCCGCACCGAGTTGAAGCCTACGCACTCAACGTTGAAACGATCCCTGGACCCATCGGAGACCAGATCATGTTGAGCGTGCGCTACCGGGAGCACGCCGCGGGCGGGGGGAGCTATGAACAGACCAGCGGACCTTGGGACCTGAGACAGTTCCTCGAGCAAGCGTTCGCTCCGAGTCCGTAAGCTTCAAGGCTTTGCCGGCGGCTGGGGAGAGGCTGTTCGGTCAGTACTTTCGATCCACGGCCCGAGTAGGGGCACTGGATCAAATCGCCCACTCCGCCGAGCCTCATCCGGGGCATAGGCCATTCAAGCTGGCTTCTGGTAGGGCGCCCAGGTTTGGGCGTTGTGTCAAGTTCTTATCAGGAGGCCCGTGATGAATCTACCTGGAGGTTGTATCGGACACTGCCTTGTGCCCCGCGCTCTACGGACGCCCCCCGGCTCTCACTCACGGCCTACTGGGTTGCGGTATTCCTCGTTGAGGAAATCCTCGACCATACGAGGCAAAAGCGCATCTTCTTCGTATCGGCGTGCCGCTTGATCGGATTCTTCGCGCAAGAGCCGGCACTTCTGACCATCGGCGCTTGCACGGACACAATCTTCGTACCGGTCCCTGGCTGCCAAGTACTTGCTACGGGATTCAGTGGCACACCCCAAAGAAGCCTGAGCCGCGGCGATTGCCATTACAAAAAGAACCGTTCTCATATTTTCTGCCTCCAGGCCCACAGTGCGCATTGCTTTCTACTCGGCGGCTCGACTACTTCCCCGGATCACTCGCTGCTGGAGGATAGGACAGTCAAGCTGGGTTCTGGCTGGGCGTTCGGGTTTGGGCGTTATGTGAAGTTCCTATGGGGAAGCCCGTGGCGGGGTCAGTCCCGTGACCGCCGCTCCACAGGTTCGCTTTTCGGTCCGCATCCCGTATGCGAACGAAGCGATACTTACGCGTCTACACCTGCCTAGAGGTGCGTGACGAACACTTAGGTCAAGTTTAGGTCAACTCGAAAATTCGGACGCGAGTGGCCTCGAAACATGAACCCTTGCGATCCTGTGGTTAGGTAAAACAAGTTTCGTTTTTCGTACCACCGATACTGGGTGTCGTGACAAGTAGGACTCGGACGAGGCACATCAGCCCTGTCCCGGGCCAGTGCGCTCTGGAGGGCCGGTTCTATTCAAGGGCCTGAGAGTTGCACGGCGATCTCGGTGAAGGCGGCCACCCATCGGGTTGTCTTCTCCAGGTCGACGGGATCGGGCCAGATGTCGGAGGGGTGGTGGAAGAGACCATTGCGACCCAGCACAGAGACATAGCGACCGGCACCATCGTAGATGTTCCGTGCCTCGCCGAGGGGGCGCTGTCCCGGCTCGGTCTCACCGTCCGGCTCGAGGCCTTGCTGTGATAGAACTCCGAACATCAGCTTGCGTGCCTGTTCATCCGACGACTGTACTCCGACGCCAGGCGAAACCGCGGCAGCGAAGTTGGCGCCGAGATGAATCCACATGTGCGCGTCTTTGATCAGCGCTTCGTGGGACTCCAGATAGTGGTCGAGACCGATATGGCCCAGCTCGTGCCCGGTGTTCGCGGTGAAAATGACATCGCGATCCGCTCCGCTCCGGGAGATCGCCCGCATGATTTCGAGCCAGGCCGCGATGCCGCCGCCGCGCTCTGAAGCGCAGGACCACCAACCGCTGCGCGGGGTCATGACAACGAGAGGGGCAAGGTTCGGGTTCTTGCCGCGGATCGTTGTCCCGACGTTGATGCTTTTTGCGTCCACGTAGTCGCATTGGGCAACGACCCTTGCCTCGGTTCCAGAGGCAACCGCGCTTCGAATCCAGCGGGCGTCGGCGTTCGAGGCTTGAACGGTGGGCGGGCCAAAGGGAGAGCCGAAGTCTTCGGCGTTTGTGATCGCGATCCCAGGAGGCATGCCTTCATGGGTGAGGACGACGATCGCTTTGTGCTGATCTTCTCGTCGCGCCTTGTCGAGAAGTCGCCCACCGGGTGAGCTCGCCATCGGAAAAGCCGACACGACACCGATCTCCGCATCACTGCCGATCTCGCCGAGGCGTCCCGAAATTCCGTCGCCGTCCGTGTAGGTGCAGTCATAGAGCGGAATCGCTTCGACCGTCTTCCCGTCGATCGCCAGAGTGCATTCGAGTGGGCGAACGCGTTTGAAGGGGAACGTGTCCAGCTCCGGTCCGAGACCCAGGGAGCGGATTCGTCCGGAGAGCCAGGTGGCGTTCTCCAGATCCCCATCGGTCCCGGATCGGTGAATGCCCTGCTCGGAATACTCTCTGATCGTCCGCGCGATTCGATCCTTCATGGATTCCTCCGCGGCAAGCAGTGTCTTCGTAGAAAAAACCAGCGGTATCGCGGCCGCCCGTTTCATGATCTCTCGCCGCGTGTACATCGTGTCTTCCCCGATCCAAATCCACCTACATGGAGTACCACGCCTAACAATCTGACCGAGCGGGCGGCTAGACTAGGTCGGATGGGTGGTGGAACTGATGAGCGTGGGTGGTTCCGACTGCCTGGCGCACGGAAGCGGCGCCGTTTTTCTAGTGACGCCCAAGCGCGTCCGCGATGTCTTCGATGCACGCATCCGCGTAGTCCCAGACGCCGACTTTATCGAGAAATGCGTGGTTCAGGCCGTTGTACCGGATCACGCGGGTAGTGACGCCCTCTGCGGCGAGCTTTTTCGCATACGCCTCGCCCTGGTCGCGGATGAAACAGTACTCGGCCGTCAGAATCAGCGCCGGCGGCATGAACGACACGTCTTTGGCGAGCCACGGTGAACAGCGCGGATCCGCCAGCTGTTCGGGTCGATCAACATAGACCGAAGCCATGAAGCTCCCGAGGTTCATGCCCCCCGAACCCTCCTGGGGGCCGTGTTCTTCGTCATGGCGCCCGGACAGGTCGACGCCGGGATAGATCAACACCTGCTGAGAAATCGGCGGCCCGCCGCGCTCATGCGCGAGCAGGCAACAAACGGTCGCGAAGTTGGCGCCCGCGCTGTCTCCCGCAACCACCAGATGAGTCGGATCTCCGCCGAGCTCGCTGGCGTGCTGCGCGGCCCACTCGACCGCGGCGTAACAGTCTTCGAGGCCGGCCGGAAACTTGTGTTCCGGTGCCAGACGATAGTCGACGTTGACTACGATATGGCCTCCGCGATCGGCGATGCCACGTCCGATGTTCTCGACGCAGTCGACGCTCCCTCCGACCCAGCCGCCGCCGTGAAAGTAGAGCAGGATCGGAAGGTCGACCCCTTCGGGCGTGTAAATTCGAACTGGGATCTCGCCCTGCGGTCCGGGGATCGAGAGATGGCGGGTCGCGACCTTTCCGGTTGCAATGTCTCGGTTCGGGAAGCCCATCATCCTGCGCATCAGCTTGACGATGAGACGGTTCGGGATCCAGCGCATCAGCGAGGGGGGCATCACGCGGCGGGCCTTTTGCATGCGCGCCATTTCCTCGCGTACTTCAGGGAAAGGCTCACCTCCCCGTGTACCCAGCGGCCCGGGACGAATCTCGAGTTCCATTGGAAAAATTTCCCCGGCTGCGAGCCTGGTCTTTGATGGCCAGGTTCGACGCCCAAGCATAGGCGAAACACAGATGCGTTTGGGGCGGGCGCCTATCTTCCGCAGCACCCGCTCGTGAGCGGCGCGGGCGTGCGGGAAGGGCTTCCGCTTGCAGTAGACTCGGGGAGCTAGCGGCTCAGTGGGGTAAACGCCGCCTCCACCACTTCCCACCACTTCCCCCCGCTTTGCCGGGCAGTTCCAAAACGGCTCTCCGCATGCGGGATAAGTGCGGGACATA
>DUCH01000064.1 GCA_012959865.1 Myxococcales bacterium
GGTAATGGCGTGTCTGGCCGGCTTTTGCGCGTGGCAAGCGGTCATCACGGAATCCACCCAGGCGGAAAGGGCGCTGCGATCACTGGGCGGCAAGACCGGGGGCTGACTCCAGGTCTCGGGGGCCGTCAGGCATTCGCGAAGTTGGCGGATGCCCAGACCTCGGTGGCCCACGACCGGGACGATGGGAATTCCCAACGCATCTTCCAATCGCTGGATGTCCAAGCTACCGCCCCGGGCCGCCAGTTCGTCCATCATGGTCAGAACCAGGCAGGTCGGGCGCTCCTCGATCAGAACCTGAGCAATGAGCAGCAGGGACCGCTCGAGCGAACACGCATCGGCCACAACGACCAGTGCGTCCGGGGCGCTCACCCCTTGGATTTCCCCGGCGATGACCCGGCAGACCACCGCTTCGTCGGGGCTGATGGGGTCGAGCGAATAGGTCCCGGGCAGGTCCATCACGACCGCCGGACGTCCCGAGAGATCGAGGCTCCCCTCCCGGCGTTCCACGGTCACGCCGGGATAATTTCCGACTTTGGCGCGCAGCCCGGTCAATGCATTGAAGAGCGTCGTTTTGCCCGAATTTGGACTGCCGATGAGACCGAGCCTCAGAGGCGAAGCCTGAGTTTCCATTGCCGCGTAGGTCACGTCGCGCTTTGAACCCCGCGGTCGTTTCTTGCCGGGGCGGCCCGCCCGGGGTCGGGCTGGACGCGGACTCGGGCGGCGTCGACTTCGCGCAGGCAGAGGCGGTAGCCGCGAAGTTCGTACACCGTGGGGTCGCCCAGCGGTGAACGCCGCAGGACACGGATCGGAGTCTCGGGGAGCAGACCCAAGTCCATCAGCCGGCGGTCCGCGGGGCCCTCGTCGAAGACCCGAACCACTCGCCCACTCTCTCCGGGGAGGAGTTCGGCGAGGGAGAGGTTCGTCTCTTCTCCATTATTGAAATTGCTTTTCATTATTAAAAGCTAGCGCGGGATTGGCCAAGTAGCAGCGGTAGAAGGTAAAAAATAATGCGACCATGATCGCTTATTTGAATCAAAAATTCCCGAGGGGAAAATAAATGTGCCCGGGTCCGGAAAAGTGCAATTTTGAGCGCCGTGTGGGGTGCCCACAAAAAACCCGGCTAGAGGCGGTCGGGATCGTATTCTCGCCCCAGTTGGCGCGTCATCAGGCCCCTGCCGGCCTCGGTGGGCGTGGCTTCGCCGGCCAGGACTCGGCGCACCATCTCGGCGATGGGCAGTTCCACGCCGACCTTTGCGGCCAGGCGGCAGGCCGCTCGGGTGGTCTCAACGCCCTCGGCCACTTCGCCCAACTCGGCGACGATTTCCTCGAGGGCCCTACCGCGGCCCAGCCCCAGCCCCACCCTGCGGTTGCGCGAGAGATCGCCGGTGCAGGTCAGTATGAGGTCGCCCATCCCCGAAAGCCCGCCCAGAGTTTCCAGCCGTCCTCCGAGTTCCGTGGCCAACCGAATCAACTCGGCCAGGCCTCGGGTCATGAGCGCCGCTCGCGCATTGAGGCCCAGCCCCATGCCGTCGGACATGCCCACCGCGATGGCCACCACATTTTTGAGCGCCCCCCCCACCTCCGCGCCGATGATGTCGTCGGTGGAGTAGCAGCGGAACCAGGGGCAGGAGAGCATGGATTGCGCCGCAATGGCGTATTTCTCCTCGGTGGCCGCGATGGTTACCACGGTGGGTTTGCGCTGGGCGACCTCCTGGGCGAAGGAAGGCCCCGAAAGGCAAGTGATGCGCGGTCGCTGCTCGGGTGCGAGAACGTCCTCCAAGACCTTGTGCATCAGCATCCCGGTCTCGAATTCGATGCCCTTGGCGGTGCAGATCACAATCGCCTCGGCGGGCATCCAAGGAGCGGCACGGGTCATGACCTCCCGCACCGCGTGGCTCGGCACGGCGATGATCACGAAGCCGGCCCCCTTGAGGGCTTCCTTCAGGTCGCTGGTGGCGCTGACCCGGTCCGGTATGACCTGTTCGGTTTGGTGCTCGGGGTTCCGGCGATCGCGCTGAATCGCCGCCGCCAACGCCTCGGACCGAGCCCAAAGTCGAACGCTGTGCTCGCGGCCGCAGAGCACGGCCAAACAGGTACCGAAACTCCCGGCTCCAAGGACTGCGATGGGAACGTCCACGCGCGCGAGAGTATCACGGCGACCGGCTTGGTTGGTCCCTTGTCCCACGGAAAATTGACGCCCGCGGGGCGCGTGGCTATTTTACAGCCGCCCCCCATGCCGTGTTGAGACTTCCCCCGTCAATGGGCCTGAGTCCAAGGGGGCCCGCCGAAGGGAGCATCCGGGCTTGGCCGAGTACGTCGGTGTTCTCATCCTGCTCGCGCTGGTCAGCGTGCCGGTTGGCCTTTGCTTGGCCTGGCGCGCGCGCGGCACGGCGCGGCGTTCACAGCCCGCGGATGACGGATCGGAGGGAGCTCCCGGGTCGGTCGAGACATCCCCGGGTTCGCTGCGGCCCACTCCGGCGCTTGGCGTGGGGTACTTCCTGGCGGCCGTCGGCTTCATCGCCGTCCAGGCGGCGGGGCTGCTCTTGGTTCCCTTGGCATTGTCGTTTGGGGAGTTGGGGGATGGGGGTTGGATCTATGGCGGGGGCTTCTTGCTGCCCGTGGTGCTGGGCATCGCCTATCTATGGCGCAAGGGGGCTTTGGGGCGGTGATTGGCGAAAGCTCGAGCGATCAACTTTGGGGATTGACCTTGCAGGCGCTGCTGTTGCTTGGTTTGGTGCTGGGCATCCTCGTGCCCCTGGTCGCGTGGGCGGAGCGAAAGCAGACCACCCTGGTCGCCGGTCGCGGTGGGTTCGCTGGAACTCCGCTCGGCGGGATCCGCTTGGCGGATTGGGTGCGGCCCCTGGCCGACGGGCTCAAGCTTCTCGGCAAGCGGGACAAGACCCCCCGGCCGTCGGCTCGCGGAATTCAAGGGTGGGTTCCCCTATTGATCGTGTTGGCGCCGCTGCTGGGCTTCGCGGCGATTCCCTGGAGCGGCCACTACGAGTTCGGCGAGACGTCGGTTTCTGTTGTTCTGGCCGATGTCGAAGCGGGCGTCCTGTTCATTTTTGCTCTGGCCGGCCTTGGCGCCCTGGCCACGGTTTGGGCAGGATTGGCGGGGAACAAGAGGGCGCGTCTGGCGGCCCTGCGCAGCGCGGGACTCGGTTTGTCCGGTGACCTGGCGCTGTTCTTCGCGGTTCTTCCCATGCTGCTGATCTTCGGGAGCCTGAGCTTGGCTGAAATGGCTCGGGGGCAGGATTCGAGTTTTGCGCTCTTGGGCTTTTGGAGTGCACTCTCTCCGGCCTCTGGGGGTCTTGTCGCGAGCGGCCCGACCTGGCCCGCCTGGGGGATTTTTTTGAATCCCCCCGCCTTCATTCTTTTTTTGACCGCGGGATCGGTGCGACTCGGGCTTCCTCCTTTTCACGGGGAGCATGCCGACCCCGAAATCGCGGGCGGCACCCGCTCGGACTATGCGGGTTTGAGTCTGGGTCTCTTTTCCCTGGCAGCGCGCTTGCAAACCCTGTTGTTTTCGGCCCTGGTGGTTTTGATTTTTTTGGGGGGCTGGACGATTCCATGGCTCTCGCAGACGACCCTGGTGGATGCGATCAGTCGATGGGTCGGGGGGGGTGTGGCCAACGCGATCTGCCTTGGCGTCCATCTGGCGAGCTTTTTTTTCAAGTTGTTCGGGGTCGTCTGCCTTCAGCTGATGATCCGGAGCTCGCTCCCACGCCCGAGTTATGAACGCGCAATGGATCTGTGCTGGAAGATCGTCGTGCCCGCGGCGTTGATCGACCTGATGCTCACCGCCGGAGCCCTTCATTTCATCGGAGGCAGCGGGGGATGACGCTGGAACTCGCTGGCTTCTACGTTCTTGCGGTCATCGCGGTATCGGCGGCCGCCTTTCTCTTGATCGAGGGCCGCACTCCCGTCGCGGCGTCTGTTGGGTTCAGTGTCCTGGGCCTGGCCATCGCAGGGGTTTTTCAAGCGCTGGCGGCGGACTTTTTGGCCATCAGCCAGTGGATTCTCTCGGGGGGAGCGGCGCTGGTTTTGTTGGTTTTGACGGTGATGGTCGCGGGGCTGGGCAGCGAGGATCTGGATGCGGCTTCGCCGCTGCGCGTACTCGCCAAACTCGTCGGTGCCCTGGCGGCGGCCTGTGTCGTCGGGCTTCTCGTGGTCACGGTCCTCTTCCCAGGTGCCGCCGCCGTGGTTTCCCCGGAGTCCGTGATGACTCCGGGAACCGCCGATCTTGGCCGATCTCTTTTTGGCCAGGGACCGTCTCGAGTCCTTGTGTTGGGCTTGCTGTTGTTGGCGGTTCTGGTGGGTAGCGTAGTGCTCGCCAAACGGAGGCTCGACTGAATGATTCCCCACGAACACGTCATTGGGCTCGCGCTTCTTCTCTTTGTCCTGGCGCTGTTGACCGTATTGCTTCGGCGCGGTCTGTTTGTCCTACTGGCAGGCGTTCAGGGCATTTTCGTTTCCGGGGCTCTTGCGTTGGTGGGCTTTGCTCGGATGCATGGGGGCGGTGGCTTGGGAGAAGCGGACCCGGCGACGGGTGCGCACGGCTTTGCGCTGTTGATTCTGGTGGTTGCCGCGGCCGAACTCGCGGTGGGTTTGGCCATTGGGGTCGCGTTCGTGCGCAAGCGCGGCTCGGCGAACGTCGAAGCCGCGAGTGTGCTGCGATGGTGAGCGCTTCATGGTAAATGAACTTGCCGGGGCGGATTGGACGGGGCTGTGGATGATTCCCGGCCCCCCACTTCTTGCCGCGCTCTTTCTGGGTCTACAGACTGTCTTCGGCCGTCGTTCTCTCTCCCCAGGCGGAGCGGCGATCCTGGCAGTGTCCGCGATGGCGGCCTCGTTTCTGGCCAGCATTCTTTGTTTCGCAGATCTCTTGTCCAACGAGGAAACCAGCGCGCTGGTGGATCGCATCGCCACCTGGGTTGGCGCGGGCGTCGGGGGCTCGGCGCTGATCGGAGATCTGACGTTTCGGTTCGATGCCTTGTCTTCGGTCGTGAGCTTGGTGGTTTCGGGAGTGGGTTTCATCTTGATCCTTTACGCGGCGCGATCCCCGGGCCTCGGCGATTCCGGGCCAAGCGGTCGCCAGCGTTTCTTCTGTTTCGCGAGCTTCCAGCTGGGCATGAGCCTTGTTTTCGTCCTTGCCGACAACTTGTTCTTGATGTTGATTGGCTTCGCGGGAGTCGGCATGGGTGCGTATCTGTTCGCGGGTTTCCATCATGCAGATCTTCTTGAGAGCAAAGGGGCAAGCAGGGTTTTCGTGATGGGTCGGATCGGCGACGTCGGACTTTTGATCGCGACGCTTCTGCTCTTTCGGGCCTTGGGCGAGGCGGGCACGCCGAGTCTCGGGGTGGAAGACGTGCGCGCGGCGCTCCTGGGTCTGGGTGGGCTGGCGTTCGGTTTTCCGGGCTGGACGGGGTTCGGCGAACTCGCCTTTGTCGAAGCGGTGGGCTTTTGCTTGCTTCTGGCCGCCCTGGGCCTTGGTGCCCAGTTGCTGTTCTTCGCCGGCTCGGCCCGGAGTTCGGCCGGGCTCTTCGTCGGTTCGGCGCTGATGCAGACGGTCACTGGGGTCATGGTTTCGGGTTATTTGATCGTGCGTTTTTCTTTCGTTTTCAGCGCGGCTCCACTCGCCGCGGGGACGATGGCCATGCTGGGGGCGGTGGTCGCGTTGGCGGGCGCCACGATTGCCTGCCGGTCCCATGACGTCAGCCGCGTTCTCGCCTGGTCGTCGCTCAGCCAACTGGGCTTGGTCCTGGTCGCGGGGGGATTGGGTTCGCAAGCCGCCGCAGTATTCGAGCTGATCAGCCATGCCTTCTTCAAGGGGCTCCTTTTGATGGCCGCGGGGGTCATCATTCTTGCCCTCAAGGGTGAGAGCGACATGCGGCAAATGGGAAATCTCGGCAGTCGACTGACCTTGACGCGAATCGCGATCTGGATTGGGGTGTTTTCCTTGGCGGGGGGGCTTCCGCTCACCGCGGGTTTTTATTGCGTGCAGCAGATCGTTATCGCAGCCCGGGGCGCGGACCCGGGTTTTGCCTACGGCATCGCCTATCCAGCGGTGCTCGTTACTGTGGCTCTGACAACTTTCTATGTTTCTCGTTTCATTTATCTGACCCTCTACGGCGAGACTCGGCTTCCCCCTCATCTCCACTGGGATGAGGTGGAAGACCCCGAACCCAGCATTCTCTGGTTGATGGGAATTCTTTCGACCTTTTCTATTTTCGGTGCTGTGATCGGCTTCCCTCAGTTTTGGGCCGATTTCTTTTTCGCGGGCGAAATCGAAAATTCCAACAGTCTCCATTATTTTCTCTCTGGAGTGGTCAGCAATCGCGAAGGGCCGGCGCTGGAGATCGGCCAGGTCTGGGCGGCGAGCGGCTGGACGTTTTTGATGACCCTTCTGGGCGGGGGTGCGGCGATCCTGTTTTACTCGGTGAGGCCGGCTCCACTCATCGCTCTCGTGGCTTTCTCCGCGCGCCAGAGTTTGCGCGTCACCTCGCGGGCGCACCGCGTCTCGATCGGCGCTTGGGAGGGCGCAAGCCGCCGATTCGAGAAAATCCGCGTCACTCTACGTGCGGCCTTCGTAGCGTCTCCGAATCAGGAGACCGGGCGCCTCGCGCTTTCGGCGGGGCTGCTTCGTTATCTGGCGGACCGTCTCCTCAAGCATGTGCAGTCGGGCTTTGTGCAACATTCTCTCGCGCTCTCGCTGGTCGGTAGCCTCGCGATGCTCGCTTACTTTCTCTGGGCGGGGGGGGCCTAGCCGTGGGTATGGGTCCCTACGTGGACGGTCATGTTCTCAGCTGGATTTTATTGATGCCCGGTATGACGGCGCTCGCGCTTCTCGCCATGGGCGCTGTTTTAAGGGGCCTGTTTGGCTCTTCGGGTTTGCCCGGTGAAGTCTGGCGCGCCATGGCATTGGGCTCCTCTGCGTTGACTTTTTTGCTCATGGTGGCGGGAGTGCTCACCGCTTTCGATCCGGAGACGGTCGGACTCCAGTTGGTCGAGTACGCGGACTGGCTTCCCAACTACGGGGTTCAATATTTTATCGCTGTGGACGGCGTCAACGTGTTTCTGGTCCTACTCACGACGTTGATGACCCCGATTGCATTGTTGGTTTCGTGGACGCATATCGAGCGATCGCTTCGAAGTTTTGTTTTCTTCGTATTGTTTTTTGAGAGCGCAGTGCTCGGCGTTTTTCTTTCGTTCAATGTTCTGCTCTTTCACCTCTTTTGGCAGCTCGC
>DUCH01000065.1:0-325 GCA_012959865.1 Myxococcales bacterium
CTCATGCTCCAACCTCCGAGCCGTTTCGGCCTCAGGGACTGCATGCGCCTGTGCGAACTGCGCGAACATACTTGGCAGCAGCAGCCCCGCCCTTCTTGTTCGCGGTATTGACTGTGCCAAGCCTCAGATCCGCGTACCAGGCCACCTTGGGGAACTCATCACTCAGGCCGGACCCCGACCAATAATGACCCTCTTGGCTCGGGCCGGCGATGGCGCTGAATGCCGGGTCGGTACAGGGAAGCCCCGAACACACTTTGGACTGACCCGGTCCCGCGCCCACCCCCACCAGAATCGTCTGCCATTCCTCGAGGCTCGGCAGGCGCCA
>DUCH01000065.1:344-7210 GCA_012959865.1 Myxococcales bacterium
TGGAGGGGGCGGCAGGGGGTCCCCGGGGTACGTGTCCCAGTCCTCCGGGAACGTCGCCCAGCAATCGGGGAGAAAGCCCGGGCTGCACGTGTTCAGCCTTTTCAAGAAATTGGAGAACGCGAAACCGGTTTCGCCTGTCTCGTCGCCTTCCGACCAGGTATATCTGTTGTTAACGTCCGTTGCAGTCACAGCGAGTGTCTGCCCGTCCTTGTCAACAACTTCCTGGTCGCCACAGGCATTCCTGCTGGGCCGCGGCGGTACCGTCGCTGGTACCGCCACCTGGAAGACGCTTTTGCATTGGGTGTCCGGCCCCGTAGCCCCTGAAATGTTCGCAGGATTTCCAATGCCTCCGGTCGTCTTTTCCCAAAGGAGCCCCGTCGACTTGTCAGCCACCGTCAGCCCATCCGGGCACGCCTCAAAGCGGCCCTCGGAGGAACCACTCCCTGAATCCGAAGCCGAGCAACCGGAAAAGCCGAGGACGAGAATCAGAACGAGGAAAGCGGCCCACTGGCTTCGTCTCACGCGCCAAGTCCTTTCCTCGTGCATGAATTGAAATTGATCCATCGAACGATTCACTTTGTCCGCGAGTTGAATGGTTGTCAGCAGCAATTGAGAACACCGCCCGGGTTAGAATCGAAAAGTAATATCAGCGCCCGCGGTGCGAGGCTCGCCCACGAAATTGAGAATGACGTTGGCGAAGATTGAGGCGTCGAATGCAAACGTTTTGTACCGCACGTCGGTCAGATTCCGCACCCAACCCGAGATCTCAATGTTCTCATTGGCCCGGCGCCAAGTGAAGCGCAGATTGTGGAGCGCGAATGCGCGTTGGCCGATTGCCAAGTCGGGAAGAAGCGCAGCGGGATCGGGATCGTTTCCACGCCCTTCATTCGCGTCGAAGTAGATGTCACCGCTCCAAGAAAAATCGTACCGGGGGACGATCGTACCGAAACGCCCCAAATCAAAAGGCCACTCCAGCCCTCCACTGACCTTGAATTCGGGCGCATTCGGCAGCCGATTACCGGTATACACGACCTCTTCCTGCTGAAACGAAGTGCCCCGCAGAACTTCGATGGTATTGACGAAATTCAGGAATTGGCTGTTGAGCCAGCCCGCCCGCAACGAAACCCGCAGGTCCCCCCAAAATTCGGGGATGTGTTCCCAGTCCATCAGGGGCATGAGGTCCAACTCGAGTTCGGCGCCGTATTGTTGGGCATCACCCGCGTTGATGACCTCGAGAATCGGAGGACTCGCAGTCCTATTCTCGAAGAGGAAGAGCTGGTAATTCTGGTAGCTGTAGTAGAACACCGCTCCGCTGAGCCGCATGCGACTGTCGAACCACACGCCCCGCACGCCCGCTTCGAGGGAGTCCACCGTCTCGGGGTCGGCGGGGGGAGCCCCCGGGGTGTTCGCGTTGTAGTGCCCACCCTTCCAGCCCCGGGAGTACTTCCAATACACCGAGACGTCGTCGCTGAAGCGATAGGTGAGGCTGAGCAGACCTGTCGGTGCGGTCCAAATCGATCGTTGCGAAGGCGCGTCGCCGCCGACGGCGGTCTGGCCAAAAAGCGTGAACTTGGTCAGATCGAAGCTTTTGTCCTCATAGTTGTATCGCGCTCCCGCGTTCAGGGTGAAGTCATCGAGGAAGTCCCAACCCACCCCACCATAGACGGCGAAGCTCTTGACACTCTGCTCAAAAGTTCTCAACGCATCGATATTCGGATCGAACGTCTTCGAGAGGCTGGAGTATTCGAGTTCTTCCATCAAGAAATAGCCGCCGAGTTCCCCCCGCAGCGACCCCTCTGGACTTTCGCTCGTCGCTTTGAGTTCCTGGAAGAACTGCCACCCGTCATCTTCTTGAACGATTTCGAATAGAACATCGGGGGTAAAATCTTGATCGGTATCTCGCGACCGCGAATAGCCGTCGTAGCCCGATATCGTCTCGAGCTCGACCTCACCCAAGCGGCCGAAGTCGCCCAGGAAAATTCGGCCGTTGAGCGAAGTCCCCCAGGTGTCCCGGGTCGTCTGGCCGACCCGATTGTAATCGCCCCGGTACGGTCCAAGGTCCAGGGGACGAGTGACGAGGTTGTTCGCAAGGAGCGCACTGGCCTGCGCTTGGGCTTCAGAATCAGGCAGCCCGGCAGCCACCAGGGGATCTCGATAGCTAAGCCACTCCTCCCGCTGATCGGGCTCGAAATACCCTCCCGACGTTCTTATCCCCAGAGAAGCATTGGTGCCCATCGCCTGCCCCAGGGAGGACTGCTGATCGAGCCGGCCCCCGTGCACGCCAAGCAGCCAATCCGTATCCGAACCCTCGGGTTCGAGACGAAACAGCCCCCGCAGCGCCCAGTTGCCCTGGTCCCCGACCGCTGTAGGAAGACCCACCGGGAGCGGGGAGATATTTCCGGGCTGGCTGAAAAACACTCGCTCTCCGCAGATCGAGGATGCGTCATCGAGTTGACTAATGGCGGGCACGCGCTCCGAGGCGGGAGGCGCGTTTCCGCACCCGTTGGTCATGTAGGGATCAGCCGCCCGAGCACGAAAGGCGAAACGCGCGGACAGCAAGTTCTCGACCAGGGGCATCTCCAAAGCGCCTTCATAGTCTTGAATCAGCGCGTTTAGCGCTTCATCGCTGTTGTAAACCCCCATGCTGACCTTCAGCTGCGCGTTGTATTCCCCAGTGGGCTTGCGCGGAGTGATCTTGATGGCGCCCGCGGAGGCGCTACGCCCGCTCCCCGCGCCCTGGGGGCCGCGGAGGACATCCACCGAGGCCACGTCGAAAAGGCCAACGAGCTGCAGCGCGGCCGCATTGAGGGGAACGCCATTTTGATAGACCGCCACGGCGCTGGCCGAGTTTGCACTGTAGTCGGCCAGGCCGACGCCACGGATGAAAAAGTTCGCGCTGGTCGCTCCGGCCTTGGTAATCTCGAGGTTGGGTGTGACCTTCGCGATATCGCTGATATCGGTGGCGCCCAGGGCTCCGAGTTCCTCGGCGTCGAATTGAACCGCCGATTCCGCCGCATCGGGAGCCAGGGTGCCACGGTTGGCCGCCCCCTGAATCGTCATTTCCTCGATGCTCGAGTGGTCGAGCGCGCCCTCACCCCCGAAATCATCCTCCTCTTGGGAGTCGTCGGAGCCGTCGCTCCCCAACTCGGCCTCGTCCGTCTCGACGATCGTCGCTGCCGGATCGGCGATCTTGCCCGCTTCCAAACTCGCGCCCGGGCGCGCAGGCGGGGCCGCATCGATTTCCGCTGCGTTGAGCGGGGCGGGCCAGTGCAGCCCAAGCAAAAGCCCCAGGAAAATCAAACTGAACGAAGATCCAGCTCGCGATCGAGAAAAGCGAAACTGCAACATTATTCTCAGCAGTCCATCCCGCCGAGCCGATGAAGAGTATCGGGGGATGGATTGGCTGGATCGATTCTGCCCTGGCACTACTTCCCTCGACTCCTGGGCTGTGTCCGGGTTCGCCCCGAAACTACGCCTAAATATGCCTGAACACCGTATGCCCGAACATATAGCGAGCGGTCAGCTCGGCGGCTGCGCAATTCTGCCCGATCGGCGGATCGGGTATACGTGTCTTTTTTTTTGCTGTTGCGAGACTGGATACGATTGAGCGATGCTCGCCCGAATGAGGATGTTCGTCAAGCCGTGTCTGGCTCTCGGCCTCGCGCTCTCGCTGTTTTCTGTAGACGAGCTCAGGGCCGAACCCAGCAAGAATTCCACACGCTGGGTTCCCGCGTTTTCGTTCCAGAGCGGTGTTAACGCCCAGAACGGAACCGGAACGCTGAGTACAAGCGATGTCCTAGCTCCCTACAACCCGGGTGGAATCTCGACCGCCGACTATTCGATAATCATTCCCGGTACGCCTCAGAGCGCGAGTTCACGGCTGATGACCCCCTACGGCGGCATCTCCCTCGAGATCATGACGCCTACCCTCGGTGCCCTGAGAGATGCTGGACCCCTGGGTCTGTCCGTATTTGCGCACATCGACGTAGCCTACAGCTTCGGCCCCGAGTACAACTTGCCCGCAACGGGCAATCCGGGAACATTCGTCTCGTCCATTCCAAATCAACTGACGACACTGACTCAGGGGGCGATCATTGGGCAGGGGGGGCGAACGATTGTCTCGGTGAACCCCTTCCTGCTGACCGCGGGAGCCGGAGCGGCCCTGACCTTTCGAGCCTGGGATCGCGTGCTGCGGATCAAACCCTCGGTGGAGTATCTCCGGCAAGAGGTTTCTTTGCGGGGCCTGGTGAGGCGCGCTGTCCGAGTCGATCCAACTCCCGGCGCGCCACCGGGGACGCCCAACGACACCTTCTTTCGCACCGTCGATCTTTCCGGTCAGACATCGCGTGTCTATCACGGTTTGGGGCCCGGCCTTGAAATCGAAGTCGAGACCGGGCGGGCGGGTAATTTTGTGGTCGCCCTCTACGCCTCGGCCCGAGCGTGGACCTTCCTCAATAACGACGACCTGCGCGTTGAGGACTTCAACGACGATGCGGTGAACTGCCCGCCGCCGCCGCCGGGCCAGGTCAATTGCTCGTCCGAGAGCGCAACCTTCGGATACTCCCAGGACGATTGGGCCTACGGAGGAAATTTGGGGCTGCGGTTTCGCTGGTCCCCCGAGTGAAGCGCCGATAGACCGATAGGCCGATAGACAACCGGGGATTCTCCAGTGCCGAGTAGCCAGAGCCTGTCCGATCCGCGTCGCGTCACCGTGCGCCTGCCCGACTTTCTGCCCGACTTTCTGCCCGAGCTTCTCGGCCATGCGGCCTTCGCAGGCGTCGCAATCCTATTGCTGCTGGCCGCTGGCCAACCGCTTCTGACCGATGATACGTGGCTGCATCTTGCACTCGGCAAGGCGTACGCGGCCGAGGGACCTTGGCTGAGTGCCGATCCCCTGCTCGCCCGCGCGCTCGGTCCGCCTGCACCGGCCGCTTGGTTGTTCGATGTGGGACTTTTCGGAGTCGAGCGCTGGACGGGTTTTTCCGGTTTACGCGCGGTCCACGTGGCTGGAGTGGCCGCGATTCTGGCCTTGACGTGGTCGCTGCTGCGACGGGCGAGCGGCTCGCGGCTCTTCGCCAGCCTGGCCAGCGGGCTCTTCATCGCCCTGTCCGCGTACCGGCTAATCCAATTGCGTCCGCACCTGCTCACGATGCTGGCCGTCCTGGCTCTCTACTGGCTGCTCCTCGAAGGCACGTCGCCCCCCTCGCGCAAACGAATCGCTGGGGCTGTCGTTCTCTTCGCGATCTGGGCCAATGTCCACGCAGCCTTTTTGCTGGGTCCGTTGCTCGTGGGCGCAGCATTCGCGGGGGGGCTCATCGCGATGCTCTGGCGCGACGCCGGGGCCCGGGAGCGAAGCCGGGGCCGAGCCATCGGACTCGCCGCAGCGGGAGGCCTCGGCGGATTGGCGACGCTCTTGAATCCGGGCGGTATCCAGCCGCACCTGGCCTGGTTCGTTGCGGGGCGAGAAACACCGGACCTTGCCCGAGTGGGCGACGAGTGGAGCGCGGTGAACCTGTTTGCCTTTCCGCTCCCCGGCCTTCCCCCCAGTCCGCTGGCCTGGCTGATTTTCTGGGGGCTGATCCTTGCGGTGCTGGCGCTCATCGTCCATGTCGCGCGTCGGGGTCGCCAATCCCCTAACGGGAACGAAACCCGGGCTCCGTTCGACCCGGCCCTGTTGTTCGTCGCTCTGCTCTCGCTGGCGCTTCCCGTGATCGCGGTGCGCTTTCTCTGGCTCGGGATTTTTCCGCTCCTCCTGCTCGCCCATGCTCTGCGCCCCTGGCTGGAAGCGCGGGCTCAGGAGAAATCAATCCCCTGGATTGGAGCCGTGGCTTCGCTGCTGCTGCTCCCCGCATTCCTGAATTGGGGAACCGGGCCGCTGATCTTCGCGACCCTGCCCGGCACATGGGCGGGATACGCCGAGCCGTATCGCGCGGGAAAATACCACGCCGACCTGATTTGGATGCTCGACGATGCGGGACTCCAGGGAACGGCTTTTGCGGACTACCACATGGCGGGCTTCGCGGGCTACTGGCTCGCCCCGGATATCCGCACCCTGGTCAACGGCACGCTCAATGTCCCCCAGGATGTCATTGCCGCGAACCTCCCCCTGCGCGAGCGCCGGGGCCAACGCGAAGGCGAGACCTATACCGAACTGCTCGATCGCCAAGGCATAGATCTCTTCCTCGGCATCCGCCTGCCCCGGGCCGCCGACTCGGCCCGGCCCTGGTTCTACTCCACGGCCCACCTGGAGCGAACCCCCAGTTGGATCCCCATCTTTCGAAACCTCACCAGTGCCATTTACCTCCGAGCCAACGCCAAGAATCAGCCGAACCTCCAGCGACTCGTCGAATACTACGCCGAACAGGAAGTCCCCTTCGACCCGGCCGTGGGTTTCGATGCCGAGCGGGTGATCCGAAAGAACCGAAACTGGGCGATCCTTCATGGACTGATTCCCAGACACTTCGGCGCGATCACCAAGGCCGCCTATGGGTCGGATCCCAAGCTGAAGGTCCAGGGACGCGGCACCCTCGCCGCGATCTATACCGCCCTCGGACTCTATGAGCGCGCCATCGGACTCGACCGCAAACGACTGGAAGCCGACCCCGGAATCGTCGCGGTTCGGCGTCGCCTGGTCTGGTGCCTGCTGCGGCTCGGCCGAATAACCGAAGCCCTCGAATTCGCCGAGCCCCTGGGCGAAACGCCTCCCGGCGATTGGCTCTCCCATCGGATCTACGATGTGGCCCGAGAAGTCATCGACTCGAATGCCGAGGCGCGCGCGGGGCTGATCGCGCGTCTCCCGGTACTGAGCTACGCCGAGGCCGCGGCACTCACCGCCGGCCTGGCGATTCCGGTTCCCCGCGTCCCCG